>NZ_CP048422.1:1995000-2200000 GCF_010450875.1 Sphingomonas insulae | reverse complement strand
TGCCGCGATCGCCGGTCAGCGTGGCCGGCGGGTCCTGCTGGTCGATCATGCCGACGAGGCGGGCAAAAAGATCGTCATTTCCGGTGGGGGACGTTGCAATTTCACCAACATCCATACCGCGCCCGATCGCTATCTGTCTGCCAATCCGCATTTCGCCAAGTCGGCGCTCGGGCGCTACACCGCCGCCGATTTTATCGGGATGGTCGAGCGCCACGGCATCCGCTGGCACGAAAAGACGCTGGGGCAGCTGTTCTGCGACGGATCGGCGCGGCAGATCGTCGCGATGCTGCTGGGCGAATGCGAGCTCGGGCGGGTCGAACTGGCACTGTCGTCGCCCATCGGCGAGGTCGGGCATGACGGCAATCGCTTTACCGTCGCCCTGCCCGGTCGCATCGCCACTGCCCCACGGCTTGTCATCGCGACGGGCGGGCCGTCGATCCCCAAGATGGGCGCGACCGGTTTCGCCTACGATCTCGCGCGCCGTTTCGGGCTGAAGGTGGTCGAGCCGCGCCCGGCGCTCGTGCCGCTGACCCTGGGTGGCGAGGAAGCATTGTTCCGCACGCTGTCCGGAGTTGCGGCAGAGGTGGTGGCCAGCGCGGGCAAGTCGCGGTTCCGCGAGGCCGCGCTGTTCACGCACCGCGGCCTGTCCGGCCCGGCGATCCTGCAGATATCGAGCTACTGGCGGCCACGCGAACCGATCGCGATCGACTTCACACCCGATACCGACGCCGACTGGCTGGTACGGACCAAGCGGGCGCAACCGCGTACCACGCTGCGCCGAGCGTTGGCCGCGACGCTACCCGATCGACTGGCCGAGGCGCTGAGCGAACGGCTCGCGCTGACCACGGAACTGGCCAACACGCCCGATCGCAAGCTGGCGGAGGCGGCCCTACAACTCTCGGCGTGGCGTTTCACCCCGAATGGCAGCGAAGGCTATGCCAAGGCAGAGGTCACCGCGGGCGGGATCAGCACCGCCGACCTGTCATCGCAGACGCTGGAGGCGCGGCGGGTACCCGGCCTGCATGCAATCGGCGAGGCCGTCGATGTCACCGGCTGGCTGGGCGGCTACAACTTTCAATGGGCGTGGGCGAGCGGCTGGGCGGCGGCACAGACCTTATAGCGACACTCCCGATCGGTCGTTCCCCGGGCAGCCGTGGCCAGTCGGCAATGCCGGGGCTTTCAGGCAGTTGTGCGCCGGTAATCCGCTGTAGCTGCACGCTGTAACCGGCCGCGAGTTGCGCAAACGCACGTTTGAGAGTAGGGGCTTGTACGCGGCCTCGCTCGGCCTCGGCTTCGCGGATTAGGCGGCGCAGGGTCTCTGGGGTCACGGTCACGGCCATGATGCGCGGGTACAAGCGCTACATTGCGTCCGTATTGCCGCCCGCACCTGGCCCGCGATTCCATCGCGACTCTGTTGTCCCTGCTGCGTTCCCGCCCGGCTCATCGCCTCGGCTGTGGGGCGCCGCTCGTATTTAGGTTTTCCCATGCCCTTTTCCTCCCTGCCCCCGCTTCTCGCCGAAGCGCTCGTCGCTCGCGGCTATGAAGCGCCCACCACCGTCCAGGCATCGGTGATCGAACCCGAGGCGGCGGGCCGCGACCTTGTCGTGTCCGCCCAGACCGGTTCAGGCAAGACCGTCGCCTTCGGCCTCGCCATGGCCGGCGAGCTGATGGCGGACGGCACCCTGCCCCCGCCTGGCCTGCCGCTCGCTCTCATCATCGCTCCTACCCGCGAACTCGCCTTGCAGGTCAGCCGCGAGCTGATGTGGCTGTACAAGGGTGCGCATGCCCGCATCGCTACGTGTGTCGGCGGCATGGACGCTAGCAAGGAGCGCCGCTCGCTCAGCCACGGCGCGCATATCGTCGTCGGCACGCCGGGGCGTCTTCGCGACCATCTGGAGCGCGGCGCGCTCGACCTGTCGGCGCTGCGCGTCGCGGTGCTGGACGAGGCGGACGAGATGCTCGACATGGGCTTCCGCGAGGACCTAGAGGGTATCCTCGACGCCTCGCCGACCGAACGCCGCACGCTGATGTTCTCGGCCACGATGCCGCGGCCGATCGTCGCGCTCGCCAAGCGCTACCAGCGCGATGCGCTGCGCATCTCGACGGTCGGTGAAGACCGCGGCCATGGCGACATCGCCTATCAGGCGGTCACCGTCGCACCGGCCGATATCGAGCATGCCGTCATCAACCTGCTCCGCTTCCATGAGGCGGAGACGGCGATGCTGTTCTGCGCCACCCGCGACAATGTCCGCCATCTGCACGCCAGCCTGGTCGAGCGTGGCTTCGCGGCGGTCGCGCTGTCGGGCGAACACAGCCAGAGCGAGCGCAACTCGGCGCTCCAGGCCCTGCGCGACCGCCGCGCCCGCGTCTGCGTCGCGACCGACGTCGCCGCGCGCGGCATCGACCTTCCCTCGCTCAGCCTCGTCGTCCACGTCGAGATGCCGCGCGATGCCGAGACGTTGCAGCATCGTTCGGGGCGCACCGGTCGCGCCGGCAAGAAGGGGACCGCGGTCCTCATCGTCCCCTATCCGCGCCGCCGTCGCGTCGACATGATGCTACGCCAGGCCAAGATCGCCTGCGACTGGATCCCTGCCCCCTCGGCCGACGATATTCGCAAGCAGGATCGCGAGCGCCTTATCGCGACGCTGCTTGCCCCGATCGAGTTCGACGACGAGGATCGCGAACTGGCGACGCGGTTGATGGCGGAAAAATCGGGCGAGGATATCGCCGCCGCGCTCGTCCATGCGCATCGCGCCTCGATGCCGCAGGCCGAAGACCTGCTCGACTCCTCCGCGCCGAGCGCCAATCAGACCGATCGCACGCAAGGCCACCGCCCCGGCTTCGACGATACCGTCTGGTTCCAGATGGACATCGGCCGTCGCCAGAACGCCGATCCGCGCTGGCTGTTGCCGCTGATCTGCCGTCGGGGTCACATCACCAAGGCCGAGATCGGCGCGATCCGCATCAATCCGAACGACACGATCTTCGAGGTGCCGCGCGCCGTCGCCGACCGCGTGCTTGCCAGCGTGCAGCGCACGGCGAATCCGGAGAACGACGAGGGCAGCCTGCAGATCATCCCGTTCACCGGCAATCCGCGGCAAGAGCGCGGCAGCGAGGATCGCGGTCCCCGCACGCCCCGCACCGGCGCCGGGGGCGGCACCGGTCGGCCGCGGCCGGCATCCGGCGGCGCGCCGGCGCGCCATCAGGCGAAGCCCTATCGCAAGGGCCCCCGTGGCTAGGAGTCCCCGCTGATGAGGACAGGCGTCCGTATCCTGGTCGATGCGGATGCCTGTCCCGTCAAGGAAGAGATTTACAAGGTCGCTTGGCGCCGCGAGGTGCCGGTGACGATCGTTAGCAACAGCCACTTCCGCGTGCCGGTTCACCCGCTCGTCACACGCGTGGTGGTAAGCGACGGCTTCGATGCCGCGGACGACTGGATCGCCGAGGCTGCCGATACGGACGCCGTGGTCGTGACCGCCGACATCCTGCTGGCAGATCGCGCGCTGAAGGCCGGCGCGACGGTGCTCAGCCCCACGGGGAAACCGTTTACGACCGCCTCGATCGGGGGCGCCATCGCGACGCGGGCGATCATGGCGGACTTGCGCGCGGGCGGGGATCAGCTTGGTGGCCCGAAGCCGTTTGCCGCAGCGGATCGCAGCCGCTTCCTGCAGGCACTCGACACGGCGCTTGCGAGGTTACAGCGCTGACGGGACGGACGAGGTCAATCTCACCCTGAAACGGCTGACGACCGGATGGCGGCCGGATGTCGAAAGTGTCATCCGGTTTTGGCGCCGGAACCAGCCCCACCCCTTGCCGATTGTCGCGATCATTCCAGCAAAGGAGTCTCGCCGATGATCCGTCTTTGTCTGCTCGGTGCCGCACTGATCGTCACCGTACCGGTCGTCGCTCAGGCGCAGAGCGCCCGTCCCGTCGCACAGCCGAACAGGCCCCTGCCCCACGATCCCGGCCAGGACAGCAGCAATCCGCGCAGTAACGCGATCGCCGCCGAAACGGCGCCCGATGTCGCTGCCGCCAATCGTGAGATTGCTGCACAGGCGCGGCTTCAGGGCGGTGCCGTCGCAGCGGTGAACAGCGCGAACGAGGCGCGCTACGCCGCCGACGTCGCGCGCTATCGCACCGCGATGCGCAAGCGCCGGCATATCATCGCCGCCGATGCCGCGCTCCAGGCCGATCGCGAACGCGCCTATGCAATGGCGATGGCCGACTGGCGCGCGCAGGTCGATGCTTGCAGCCGCGGCAGGACCCGCGCGTGCAAGCGGCCGACGCCGAACCCGCAAGACTATATGTAAGAGCCGCGGGCCGGCGCCTCTACCGCGTACTACCGCTGTCAGGACACCGATCGAGCAAGTGCCATACTTGTCCGATCGGTTTGACGTCTCAATCTGGACGCGACGTGCCTCTATACCAGATTATCCCTCGTCGCCCATCCGCAGAGCCGCGATGAAGGCTTCCTGGGGAATGCTGACGCTACCGTATTCGCGCATCTTCGCCTTGCCCTTTTTCTGCTTGTCGAGCAGCTTGCGCTTGCGGCTGGCGTCGCCGCCATAGCATTTGGCCGTCACGTCCTTGCGCATCGCGCTGATCGTCTCACGCGCGATCACCTTGCCGCCGATCGCCGCCTGGATCGGGATCTTGAACAGGTGGCGCGGGATCAGTTCCTTCAGCCGTTCGACCATCCCGCGGCCGCGCGTTTCCGCGGTACCGCGGTGGACGATCATGCTCAATGCGTCGACCGGCTCCTCGTTGACGAGGATGCTCATCTTGACGAGGTCACCCTCGCGATAGCCGATCTGGGTATAGTCGAAGCTCGCATAACCCTTCGACAGCGATTTCAGCCGATCGTAGAAATCGAACACCACCTCGTTGAGTGGCAGCTCGTACGTCGCCTGCGCGCGCCCGCCGACATAGGTCAGGTTCTGCTGGATGCCGCGGCGGTCCTGGCACAGCTTCAGGATCGAGCCGAGATATTCGTCGGGAACGTAGATCGTCGCGTTGATCCACGGTTCGCTGATCGTCGCGATCTTGTTGGGATCGGGCATGTCGGCGGGATTGTGGAGGTCGATCTGGGTGATGCCGGCCGGATCGGGATGCGTCAGTTCGATCTGGTACACCACCGACGGCGCGGTGGTGATGAGGTCGAGGTCGTATTCGCGGGTCAGCCGTTCCTGGATGATCTCGAGATGCAACAGGCCGAGGAAACCGCAGCGGAAGCCGAAGCCGAGTGCCGCCGAGGTCTCCATCTCGAAGCTGAAGCTGGCGTCGTTGAGGCGTAGCTTGCTGATCGATTCGCGCAGCTTTTCGAAATCGTTGGCGTCGATCGGGAACAGGCCGCAGAACACGACCGGCTGGACTTCCTTGAAGCCCGGCAGCGCCTCGGCGGCGGGCTTGCGCGCGTCGGTCAGCGTGTCGCCGACGCGGGCCTGCGCGACGTCCTTGATCTGCGCGGTGATGAAGCCAATCTCGCCCGGCCCAAGGTCCGTGAGCTGTTCGATCTTGGGCCGGAAACAACCGACACGGTCGACCAGGTGCGTGGTGCCCGCCTGCATGAAGGTAACCTGCTGCCCCTTCTTGAGCACGCCCTCCATCACGCGGACGAGGATGACGACGCCGAGATACGGATCGTACCAGCTGTCGACCAGCATCGCCTTCAGCGGCGCGGTATCATCGCCCTTCGGCGCAGGGATACGGGTGACGATCGCCTCGAGGATCTCGTCGATGCCGATGCCCGACTTGGCGGATGCCAGCACCGCGCCGGACGCATCGATGCCGATGACGTCCTCGATTTCCTTTCGCACCATCTCGGGTTCGGCGGCGGGCAAGTCGATCTTGTTGATGACCGGCACGATCTCGTGATCGTGCTCGATCGACTGGTAGACGTTGGCGAGCGTCTGCGCCTCGACACCCTGCGCCGCGTCGACGACCAGCAGCGCGCCCTCGCACGCCGCCAGGCTGCGCGACACCTCATAGGCGAAGTCGACGTGGCCCGGCGTGTCCATCAGGTTGAGCGTGTAGGTGACGCCGTCCTTAGCCGGATACGACAGGCGCACCGTCTGCGCCTTGATCGTGATGCCGCGTTCCTTCTCGATATCCATGTTGTCGAGCACCTGGCTCGACATCTCGCGGTCGGTCAGGCCGCCGGTCCGCTGGATCAGGCGGTCGGCGAGGGTCGACTTGCCGTGGTCGATGTGGGCGATGATCGAAAAGTTGCGGATCTGCGAAAGCGGGGTCGTCATGGCAGCGCCCCTAGCAGGGTGTCGGCAGCTTCACAAAGGGGGACGCGCCGGTCGTATCACGTACGGCTCAGCCGCTCGATCGCGCTCAGGGCGTTGAGGTAGCGCACCTCCCCTGCCCCGGTGACGAGCGCCCAGGGCAGATCGCGTTCATCAAGGATCGCCTTGCTGAGGTCGAAGAAGCGGCGCCGCTCCCGTTCGGAGCCGAACATCCGGGTGCCATCCTCGACCCAGGGGAGGTCGACGTCGAACAGCAGATAGATGTCGGCGGTGGCGGTCCAGGTGGCGAACCAGGGGTCGCGGCGACCGAACAGCATGTCCGCCCACACCGCGGTCATCAGCGGATCGGTATCGAGGATGACGGGATAATGCCGTTCGGCGAGCGCACCGCGGACCTTGGCGTCGTGCCCCTTCCCGATCTCGACCAGGTCGGCCATCGTCAGGTCGGTGCCGAACGCCTCGCAATAGGCGCGGCCGAACTCCGCGACGCAGGGCACCCCGCCGAAATGCTGGGCGAGGCGCGGGGCCAGCGTTGACTTGCCCGTGCTTTCCGGGCCATGCAGGCAGATGGAGAGCGGCGTCACGCCATGGCCTCGGTCCGCAGTCGCGCCCGTGTCCAGCCGAGCAGGCCACCGACCGACAGCGCCAGCAGGACGCCGTACAGGGCGCAGGTGAACCACAGCCCCTTGGCCGCGTAGAGCGGGATGCTGGCGATATCGACGGTGATCCACACCCACCAGCTTTCGATCGCCCGCCGCGCCTGAAGCAGTTGCGCCGCGATCGAGGCGATGGCGATCGCCGCATCCCACCACGGGTAGGACGCGTCGGTGTAGCGATGCATCATCGTCCCCCAAAGCATGCAGACCGCGATGCCGCCGAGGGCCCATGCCAGCCGGGCGGCGGGGGCGAGCCGTTCGACGACGACTTCGCCCGCGTGCGCCCGGCTGCGTGCCCAATTGCTCCACCCGTACAGGTTGGCGGCGAAGAAGAACGCCTGCAGCAATGTGTCGCTGTAGAGGCGGGCGCCGGCGAAGACCCAGGCGTAGAGGGCGACGGCGGCGAGCGCGACCGGATAGTTCCACACGTTTCGCCGGGCGACGAGCGCGACATTGACCACGACCAGCGCGGCGGCAAGCGGTTCGACGAAGGCTGGTGCCATATCCACGGCCGCCTGCCTAAGGCCGCCACGACGGTTTTCGCAAGCCCGTCATTCCGGCGCTTGCATCCCGTTTCGGGCGTGGCTATAGGCGCGCCTCCAAGCACGGTTCGGCCCTTCACGGGGCTGATATCGAACTCCGTCGGGGAGTAGCTCAGCCTGGTAGAGCACTGTCTTCGGGAGGCAGGGGCCGGAGGTTCGAATCCTCTCTTCCCGACCATTTCCGCCGCGTTCCGCGGTGGATTGCCTGGTACATCAGGAGCGGTGCCCGAACCGCTCCCCTAGCGCCCGTAGCTCAGCTGGATAGAGCATCAGACTACGAATCTGAGGGTCGGACGTTCGAATCGTTCCGGGCGCACCATTTTCAAGATCATCATCCGGAGCCGCAGCTTTGGTGGACAAGAGCTGGGGCACTGCCCCGTCGACGCCGTCGTTTCGCGTCAGGACCAACGACAGCACCGACCAGCGTGCCGCCGAGCGCGCCCGTGCGCGCGAAGAGCGCAGCCGCGATCGCGCCGCGGCGATGACGCAGCGGCTGGAAACGCGCGCGGTCGAGCGCGAGGCGGACATCCGTTCGCGAGAGGAGGCGCGCGTCGCCCGCCGGGTGGAGGAAGAGCGCAAGGCAGAGGGCGATCCCCATGCCGCCGCCGCGCAGCGCCGCCGTGGGTCGGGACGCAAGGACGTGGTGCGCGAGCAGCGCGACACCCGCAGCTATACGACCATCGTCGATGTCGGCCGGATGCGCGAACTGGCCAAGCGCGGTGCGTCGACCGCCGGGCTGGCCGGCGCGTTCGGGATTACCGAGGCCGAGGTGACGGCGGCGCTGGCGGATGCGGACGCGGACGAAGAGTGAGACAAGATGAACAAGTGGGGCACTTGTGACGAAACGATCGAGGGCGATCGTTTGCGATCAGGCGATGATCCACAAATCGGCGAGAGCGGCGGCTCTGTAGCACTCGGCAAGGGTGTAGGACAGCAGCCCCGTAATCCGCTGTCGTTTCGGTATCTTGCAGATACCCGCATCCATCATGCCCGCCCCCGCAAAGACGAGGAGCAGGCTCCGCCGCAGCCCGCCCCTGCCGGCGACCGACGACAATCGATCAGGCGGCGCGGGCGAACCGGCGAGCTTCGGCACGGTCGTTGGCGATCGTACGCGCCGGCTGGATCGGGGCAGCGCCAAGCACCGACATGGCGGCCTGACGGCGATAAGAGATGATGGCGGCGATCAGGCTGAACATGGGAACGGCTCCTGGGGAAGGATTGCTGCAATGCAGCATCGGTGCGGCATATGTTGCCCCTGGGAGCATGCGGCAATTGCAATGTGACTTTGCGCGATTGCGTGCCATGCAATCGTAAAAGCCGTCGGGTCGGGAAGGCGTGATCTCCGCCGCGACGCCCCGCGACCGGTGGATTGCGGGGAGCTGAGCCGCCGCGTGTGCCCGGTGCCGGGGTCGCGACCCGGCCGTGGTCGATCCTTCAACCTGCCATGTTCCACGATCGCAAATGATGTTCATTCAGGCCTTCCCCCCAACGCGCATCGTGGCCGTCACGCGCGCGTGATTGCGGCTGAGCGCATCCGCCCGGCTAAAGTCTTGATCTGGAATGCGATCGGAACGAAACGGGGACATGGCCGATGACGAAGCCCCGCCGCAGCGAAAGGTGATCCATGTCGACATGGATGCCT
The DNA here is from genome assembly GCF_010450875.1 of Sphingomonas insulae. Classification (NCBI taxonomy): domain Bacteria; kingdom Pseudomonadati; phylum Pseudomonadota; class Alphaproteobacteria; order Sphingomonadales; family Sphingomonadaceae; genus Sphingomonas; species Sphingomonas insulae. The sequence continues at coordinate 2,190,909 of NZ_CP048422.1, read as the reverse complement.
TCTATGCGTCGGTCGAACAGCGCGACGACCCGACCTTGCGCGGCAAGCCGGTCGCCGTCGGTGGATCGCGTGCGCGCGGGGTCGTGGCGGCGGCGAGTTACGAGGCGCGCGCGTTCGGTGTGCGCAGCGCGATGCCGTCGGTCACCGCGATCCGGCGTTGCCCCGACCTCGTCTTTGTCCGGCCGCGGTTCGACGTGTATAGCGGGGTGTCGCGGCAGATCCGGGCGATCTTCGCCGACTATACCGACCTGATCGAGCCGCTGTCGCTGGACGAGGCGTATCTGGACGTCACCACCGATATTCGCGGACTGGGATCGGCCAAGGCGATCGCCGAGGACATTCGCGCGCGCATCCGCGCCGACACCGGACTCACCGCATCGGCCGGCGTCAGCTACAACAAATTCATCGCCAAGCTGGCGTCCGACCAGAACAAGCCCGACGGCATCTGCGTGATCCCGCCGCACAAGGGCGCGGCGTTCGTCGCATCGCTGCCGGTCAAGCGCTTTCATGGCGTCGGGCCGGTGACCGCGAAAAAGATGGAGTCGCTCGGCATCCTGTCGGGCGCGGACCTGCGCGACCGGCCGCTGGCGTTCCTGCAGGCGCATTTCGGATCCTATGCCGATTACCTGTATCGGGCGGCACGCGGCGAGGATCACCGCCCGGTGCGATCGCATCGCCAGTCGAAATCGGTCGGTGCGGAACGGACGTTCGAAACCAACCTGTTCGATCGCGCGGACCTGCACGCGGCGCTTGCCCGCGTGGCGGAGGCGGCGTGGGTGCGGATCGACCGGTCCGGCACGCGGGGACGGACGGTGACGCTGAAGCTGCGCCATGCCGATTTCCGCACCATCACGCGGGCGCGATCGTTCGGCGTGCCGATCGCCGACGAGGCGGCGTTCCTGAAGATTGGCGACGAGCTGCTCGATGCGCAGCTGCCGGTGCCGGATGGCGTGCGGCTGCTGGGGCTGACGCTGTCGGGGATCGTCGGCGAGGATGCCGATGTCGACGAGGTGCAGCCCAGCCTGCCGTTGTAAGTGGCTGGGGTGTGTTGCGGGAAGGGTTTCGTGGCCGAGGACGGGGGCGCAATCGAAAAAGGTAGTCGTTACTATGCGTAGCGCTTTTTTGGCGTGGTTGCCCAACTCGACCCCGAACTTCGCCGGGGGACGGATTTGTGATCGAGGGCGGCGCTCTGTCACTACCTTGGTCCAACCAGGCTCGCCGGTTGCCCCGGGACGGAATCGCGACGGACAGCTCGCCGTCATCCCCGCCCCTCGACGCGTTAACGATTGTCGTTTACGCCTCGTTTACCAAACGGGCGGGGACATGACGGGCGAAGCGTGGTTCATTGCGGCGATGGCGCTGAGCCTGGCGGGCTATGGCATCTATCTGGCCGGACTGCGGCGCCACTTGGTCGAGCCGAGCCGGGCCTCATGGCTCATCTGGGCGGTCGCGACGGGGGTCGAGGCGGCGACGTATCTCGCGGTCAATCCGGGCGAGCCGCAGGGGCTGGTGTTCGCAACGTCGGCGATCGCCTGCATCGTGGTGACGCTGGCGATGTGGCGACGGTCGCGCTGGACCGCCCCCTCCCCCACCGAGACGGCCTGCATGGCGGCAAGTTTCGTCGCGATCATCCTGTGGCTGCTGCTGAAGGAGACGTTCTGGGCGCATATGCTGGTCGTCGCGGCGGTGCCGCTGGGCTTCTGGCCGACCTGGGCGAGCGTATGGGAGGATCGCGCACGCGAACGCTCGCCGGCCTGGGGGCTGTGGACGCTGGGCGACCTTGCCACGCTGATCGTCGCGACGCGAAGTTCGGGATCGGGCGTCGGCGAATATGCCTATGTGCTGGTCGAGTTGCTGTGCCACGCCAGCGTGTGGTTCATGGTCGGGCTGGCGACGATCAACCCGTTGCGATCGTTCGGACGGCGCGAGGGCGGGTTGCGCGTGCTCGACGCCTATCTGCCGGCCAATCCGTTCGCCGTGGGCGAGACGCATCTGGGCAAGGCGGTGTTCGCCGCACGGAATTTCGCGGAGGGCGAGACGATCGTGCGCTTTTCGGGGCGGACGGTGCCCGCATCGCGACTGCCACGCGGCCTGAGCGGGGCGGCGGACCGCTTCCTCCAGATCGCACGCGATCGCTATATGGGGCCGTCGGGCCGGATCGACGATCTCATCAACCACAGCTGTTCGCCCAATGCCGGGCTGCGCTTCACGGACGGCGGCGTGTTCCTGACGGCGCTGCGCGGGATCGCGCCCGGCGAGGAGATCGCGTGGGACTATTCGACAACGCTGGCCGATCGCGACTGGTCGATGGTCTGCGCCTGCGGCAGCGCCGAATGCCGCGGGGTGGTGCGCGCCTTCGCCCTGCTGCCCGCGGAGGCACAGGCACGGTATCGCACGCTGGACGTGGTCGCGCCCTATCTGGATGAGGTGGCGGTTCGCGCGGCGTGACGATACGCGGCTGCGGGCGGCGATGCGGACGAAGATGCCGTCCCCTTCGCGCATACGCCCTGTCCACCATTGCGTCCCGCTCCGGTTTCCGCTAACGGCCGCCGCTTCCACGCTCATGGCTGGATGCTTGCGGGAGGGCGCCCTGGCGCCCGACTGGACCGCTAAACTTGAAACGAGAGTGACATGGCAAAAAAGATCACAGGTTATATCAACCTGCAGGTTCCTGCAGGCGACGCGAAGCCCGCCCCGCCGATCGGCCCGGCGCTGGGTCAGCGCGGCGTGAACATCATGGAATTCTGCAAGGCGTTCAACGCGCAGACGACCGACATGGACAAGGGCACGCCCCTGCCCACCAAGATCACCGTCTATGCCGACCGCTCGTTCTCGTTCGAGATCAAGACGCCGCCGGCATCGTTCCTCATCAAGAAGGCCGCCGGCCTGAAGTCGGGTTCGAAGGAGCCGGGTAAGGTCGTCGCCGGCAAGATCGCGCGCAGCAAGCTCGCCGAGATCGCCCAGACCAAGATGAAGGACCTGAACGCCAACGACATCGAGGCTGCGACCAAGATCATCGAAGGCTCCGCCCGCGCGATGGGCCTCGAAGTGACGGAGGGCTGATACAATGGCCAAGCAGACCAAGAAGCGTAAGTCGAACGCGATCAACCCCGAGACGCTGCACGGCGTCGACCAGGCGATTGCCATCGCCAAGCAGAACGCCACCGCCAAGTTCGACGAGACCATCGAGGTCGCGCTGAACCTGGGCGTCGATCCGCGCCACGCCGACCAGATGGTCCGCGGCGTCGTGACGCTGCCCGCCGGCACCGGCAAGACCGTCCGCGTCGGCGTGTTCGCCCGCGGACCCAAGGCCGAGGAAGCACTGGCAGCCGGTGCGGACGTCGTCGGCGCCGAGGACCTGATGGAAACCATCCAGGGCGGCACCATCGACTTCGATCGCTGCATCGCGACCCCGGACATGATGGGCGTCGTCGGTCGCCTCGGCAAGGTGCTGGGCCCCAAGGGCCTGATGCCGAACCCGAAGCTCGGCACCGTGACGATGAACGTTGCCGAAGCGGTCAAGGCCGCCAAGGGCGGCCAGGTCGAGTATCGCGTCGAGAAGGCCGGCATCATCCATTCGGGCATCGGCAAGGCGTCGTTCACGCAGGAAGACCTGCGTCGCAACTTCGACGCGCTGGTCGATGCGGTCGTGAAGGCCAAGCCGTCGGGCGCCAAGGGCAAGTATGTCCGTAAGGTCGCCGTCAGCTCGACGATGGGTCCGGGTATCCGCGTCGACACTGCCGAGGTGGCTGGCGCGTAAGCGTTCCGGTCTTCGGATAGTGAAAGGGCCGGGAGCGATCCCGGCCCTTTTCATATGTGCCGCCGGCGTACGGTCGGATCGCCGCGGAGATGCGACGGGTTGGCGTCAGGCGGGGAAATCGGCGCCGATCGCCTGATCGCGCAGGCTCTCGATCGACGACAGCCGCTCCTTCAGCCTGGCGGTGACCGCGTCGTAGCCGAACTTGCCGAGCACCAGATGGCGCGGCGGATCGGTCATTTCGGCCGCGGCGATGATCGCTTCACCGGCGCGGACCGGATCGCCGGGCTGTTCGCCGCTATACCCCTTGGTGCTGTCCATGCGCGCGCCCGCCGTGTCGGCGTAATCGACGATGGTGACCGGCGTCTGCTGCAGCGACCGGCCCGCCCAGTCGGTGCGGAACGGCCCCGGTTCGACACAGGTCACCGCGACGCCGAGCGGGCCGACTTCGGCGGCGAGGCTGTCCGACCAGCCCTCCACCGCATGTTTCGACGCGGCATAATAACCGGAACCCGGAAAACCGACGAGGCCGGCGACCGAGGTGAAGTTGACGATATGTCCCTGCCGGCGTGTCCGCATGACCGGCAGGACGGCACGGGTCAGTGCGAACAGGCCGAAGACGTTCGTGTCGAATTGGGCGCGTATCGCATCGTCCTGCCCTTCCTCGACGCTCGCCTGATAGCCATAGCCGGCGTTGTTGACGAGCACGTCGATGCGGCCGAAACGATCCTCTGCCGCGGCCACCGCTTGGACGATGCCGGGGGCATCGGTGACGTCCAGCGAGAGTGCCAGGGCGCGATCCTCATGCCCCGCGACCAGATCGGCGACACGGGCCGCATCGCGCGCGGTCGCCACCACCCGCCAGCCGCGATCCAGTACCAGCCGCGCGAGGTCGCGCCCGAACCCGGTCGAACAGCCGGTGATGAACCACACGGGATCGGAAGCAAGCGTCATGGACCATCGCCTTTGGTGATACGGGAAGGAAGGTGTCGCCGCAGCAATGCGGCAGCCACCCGCCCGGTTCCCCGGCGACGGCGATCAGCGCGGCGGCTCATCGGCGGCGCGGATGGCGCTGCCGTCGAGATAGCCGCCGACGATATCGAACGGCCGCGACAGGATACCGCCGACTTCGCTGGCCAGCAGCACCGCGGCGGTGGTGACGATGACGATCATCACCGCGAACTGGACGATGCGGGACACACGCCGGCTGGCCGCTTCACGGTCGGCGATGGATGCGGCGGATCGGGCGGCGACGCGGCGATCGTCACCGTCGTGGCCCGGCTTGTGGAGCGGCGGCCTGGCCGCCACGATACCGTCGATGTCGATCCGGTCCTGGGTGCGGACGCCGAAATAGGCGCCCTTCTGCCAGACGACGCGGCCGACGATGACGTGATGGATACGGCGGATCTCGATCACCGTCCCGCGCGGGCAAGGTACATCGGCGGTGGCGAGCAGGCCGCGCGAGGACATGTTGTGGATCAGTACGTCGCCCCAATCCGCGCCGTGGCGCATGCGGGCGCGGACCAGGACCTTGCGACGTGCCTCCCGCTGCTTCACCGCAGCGATCCCCACCGGAACCGGGCGACCCGACACCGGTCGGTCGAAGGCATCATGCGGGCCATGGCGCCAGACTATGGCGAAGAGCTTAACGGGCGGTAAGCATGCCGACCGAAACGAACCTTGCCGGAGGGTGGGGCCCCTCCGGCACGTCGTCGGGGCGTTACAGACCGATGATGCCGCCATCGGTCTTGGTGATGACGATCGTCGCGGATCGCGGACGGCCGGTGCCGGTGCCGGTCGCCTGGCTCTGCGGCCAGTTGCTGGTGATGGCGGCGGGATTGCCGTTCTCGCCGGGGTGCTGGATGTTGACGAAGATCGCCCGGCCATCCGGCGTCGAATCGATGCCGGTGATCTCGCATTCCTTCGGCCCGACCAGGAAGCGCTTCAGGTTGGTGCCGGGCGCCTTGCCGATCCGCGTCGTCTGGCTGGCGGTGGCGCCGTTCAGGCTGTTGGTGATCGTCCGCGTGCCGCCGTCGCCGACGCTACCGGGAATCGCCGCCAGCAGCATGCAGTTGGTGACGTCGGTATAGGCGCCATCGTCGGTTTCGATCCACATCAACGGCGTCCCCTGCCCCGCGACGTTGCTCGGCCGGGCGAACCACAGGCCATCGGGCGACGAGAAGTCGTTGGTCGCATCGAGGTTCGACAGGTTGATGTTCGCCGGATTGAGATCGCTGCCGGCACCGAAGGCGTAGATATCCCAGGTAAAGGCCAGGGCCTCGCTGGTATCGCCGCTCTCGCGCAGGCGGATGACGTGGCCGTTGGGGTTGCCGCTGGTCGAACCGCCGGTCGTCTTGGGATCGGTATAGGCGCGCGGGTTCGCGGCGTCGGTGGTGGCCACCGTGCGCGACGAATTGTTGGTCAGCGTCAGATACATCTCGCCATTGACCGGGTTGACTGCGGTCCATTCGGGACGATCCATCCGCGTCGCGCCCAGCGCGTCGCCGGCGAGGCGGGCGTGGGTCAGCACGTCGGCCTGATCGGCGAAGGCATAAGCGGCATTGGCGGCGGTCAGCGGTCCCTGGCCGAAGACCAGCGGCAGCCACTGTCCGCTGCCATCGGCGGCCAGCTTCGCGACATAGAGCGTGCCGCTGTCGAGATACTTGTCGCCGATCGCGAGACGATTGGTCGTCGTCGCATCCGCCGCAGCCCAGGGCGTGGCGGAGACGAACTTGTAGAGATATTCGTTCTGCGCGTCGTCGCCCATGTAGAAGGCGGGCTTGATACCGGCGACCGTGCGACCGACCACACAGCCTTCATGGTTCATGCGGCCGAGCGCGGTGCGCTTGCGCGGGGTCGAGGCGGGGTCGAACGGATCGATCTCGACCACCCAGCCATATTGGTTGGGCTCGTTGCGAAAATCGCCGGTGCCGTTCGCGGGCAGCGTCGGGTCGATCGTCGCGTTGAACTTGGCGATGCGGGTATCGCCCGCCGCCGGTGCGGCCGCCGTCGTCCAGTTATAGTTGCCGCCGCGCTCGCTGAGGCCGTAGCGGGCGAAGGCGACGGAGGATTTGGCGCTGACCGCAGCCGTGCGGCGCGCGTTGTCGCCCGTGTCGCGGCGGAAATAGCCCGCCCAATTCTCTTCGTTGGTGAGGTAGGTCATCCATGGCATCGTGCCGTTGGCGCAATTGTTGATGGTGCCGCGACCGGCGCGACCCGTCGGCGAGAAGGCGGTGAAGAGCAGCCCGCTGCCCGCGACCGGCCCGGAGAAGCTGGTCGGCGTGAACGGCGTGATCCGGCGGTTGAGGCTGCTGGTCGGCGCATAGGCCCAGCCGCTGGTGCCGCGCGCGATCTCGATCACGCTGACGCCGTGGCATTCCATCTCCTTCAGAACCTCCGCCGTCGGCCGGGCGCCGGCGACGCTCGTCGGGCCGTTCGGGTGGAGATAGTTCTGGGTGATGTTCTCGTGGTTGAGCACCAGCACGCCGCGCGTGCTGCTGTTCGCATCGGGCGTGGTCCCGGTCGCGGCGAGGCCGAAGAAGCTCATGCCGTCGTGGTGATCGCCGGCACGCGCCGAAAAGGTCGCGTCGGTGCCGTCATTGGCATAGGCGCCGACGCTGGCGTTGATCGGATCGCCCAGACGGTACAGCACGGTAACCTGATAGCCCGAAGGCACCGCGACGATGTCGGCCAGGCTTTTCGGCACGGCAGTGAAGTCGAGCGTCGCGGGTGCGACGGTGACGGTCGTGTCGGCAACCGATTTGATGCCGTCACTCGACGTGCTGCTGAACTGGAAGCCAAGCACCGTCGATGCGGTGACGGCAGGGGCGGTGAAGCTGGCGGTGGCCGTCGCGCCATTGGCGAGCGTCACGATCGGGCCACTGGTCTGCGTCCACCCCGATGCCGACGCATTGCCGCTGGTGACGCTGCCGCTGAGCGTCACCGTCTTGCCGACCGAGGTCGTGATCGCCGAGCCGGCGGTGACGGTGGTGCCGCGACGATCGTCGTCCTTGTCGCAGGCGGTCAGCATCGTACTGCCGAACACCGCCGCGGTCATCGCCGACAGGCCGCCACGCAGCGTCTGGCGTCGCGAATAGCGCGACGCGATCAGATCGGCGATGTGCGGATTGGCGGTAAGATTGGTATCGATGTCGCCATCGTCATAGCCGATCGTCGGCTGGTTCAGCATCGTCATGAATTTTCCCCCGAATTTGCGGCAGCATGCCGCTCGCCAGGCCGCTTTGCCGGTGGAAAGCGGCAAACGGGTTGCGCAGCGATGACGGGATGATGAAACGGATATGACGGATCGGAGACGCCGCTGCCATTCCGCCCCGCCCGGGGAGGATCGGTTGACTCGCCATCGCATTGCGCTATGAGCGCGGCCTTGCCGACGGGTTCGCCCGCCGCGCATCCGTCCGAGACAGCAGGTGCCGCGGAATATGCCGCAGCTTAATGTCCTGCCGAGACGGGGACAGGAATTTACGATCGGCATGCCCTTGCGGCGTTCCGGTCCGCCGCCCTTCACGGGTGCCTTCCCCATCGATGGACAACCCCGGCGGGGTTTTCCCCTCCGGTTTGTAACCGGGGTGATCGTTAGCGATCATCTCAAAACGTGGAGAATGGCATGGATCGTGCTCAAAAGGCCGCGGCCGTTGCCGAGTTGAATCGCACCTTTTCCGAAGTCGGCGTGGTAGTCGTTACCCGCAACAACGGAATGACGGTTGCCCAGTCCACCCGACTGCGCAACGCGATGCGTGATGCTGGCGCGACCTATAAGGTCTCGAAGAACAAGCTTGCCAAGATCGCACTGGATGGCACCGATTACGGTTCGGTGGGCGACATGCTCACGGGTCCCGTCGGCCTCGCCACCTCGATCGATCCGGTCGCCGCAGCCAAGGTTGCGGTCGAATTCGCGAAGACGAACGACAAGTTCGAAATCGTGGGCGGAGCGATGGGTGCGACCCCTCTCGATGTTGCTGGCGTGGCTGCGCTCGCCACCCTGCCCTCGCTGGATGAACTCCGGGCGAAGATCGTCGGCCTTCTGGTTGCTCCGGCAACGAAGCTCGCGACCATCACCCAGGCTCCCGCGGCGCAGATCGCGCGCGTGCTGTCGGCGTATGCCGAGAAGGAAGCCGCCTGAACTTCAGGCGCTTTTGGTTAAGCGAATTTTCAACTGACACTTTGGGGCGATGAGCCCCGACATATGAAGGAAGTATCATGGCAGACCTGAACGCGCTCGTTGAGAGCCTGAGCGAACTGACCGTCCTCGAAGCCGCTGAGCTCTCGAAGATGCTCGAAGAGAAGTGGGGCGTTTCGGCCGCAGCAGCGGTCGCAGCACCGGCAGCTGGCGGCGGCGCAGCCGCTCCGGCCGCTGAAGAGCAGACCGAATTCGACGTCATCCTGACCGGCGACGGTGGCAAGAAGATCAACGTCATCAAGGAAGTCCGCGCGATCACCGGCCTGGGCCTGACCGAAGCGAAGGCTCTCGTCGAGGGCGCGCCGAAGGCCGTCAAGGAAGGCGTGAACAAGGACGAGGCCGCCAAGGTCAAGGCGCAGCTGGAAGCAGCCGGCGCGACCGTCGAGCTGAAGTAATCCGCCGTACCGGGGCTCGCTGAGGCAAGCCCCGGTGCGCGACCGACGAAAAGGGCGGCCTCCGCAAGGGATGCCGCCCTTTTTGCGTTATCGCGGCAGCGATGTGCCCCCCGCATCCACTGCGCCCCGCGCCGACAGCCCGTTCGGCACGACGAACCTACCAGAAGCCCTGCCCGCCGCTCCGGTCGCATGCCTGATCCGGATCGGCACGCCGTTTCATCATCTCCGCGGCACGTTCGGTGGCGCGGCGGGTATCGCCGGCTAGCTTCTTCACCTCGGCGGCGACGACGGCGAAACCGCGACCGGCCTCCCCCGCCCGCGCCGCTTCGATCGTCGCATTGAGCGCCAGCATCTTGGTCTGCGCCGCGATATTACCGATCGTGGCGACGATCACGCCGAGATGCTCCATCGTCTCCTGCATCGCGCTCGCCTGGCTTTCCAGCGCCTGTTGCAGGTTCTGACCTTCCTGCAGACGGTCGGCCACTTCGCGTTCCAGCCGCACGCGATCGGTCACGTCGCTCGCGACCTTGACGATCTTGACCGGGCGGCCATTGGCGTCGAGCACCGGATTATAGGTCGCCTGCAACCACACATCGCGACCCGCGGCATCGATCCGGTGGTAGAGGCCGCTGTCGAATCGGCCTGCGCTCAGCTTCGTCCAGAAATCGTCATAGGCTTGCGAACGGACATGGTCGGGCTCGCAGAACATCCGGTGGTGGTGGCCGACGACCTCGTCGGCGCGATAGCCCATCAGGCCGAGGAAATTGTCGTTTGCCGCCAGAATGGTGCCATCGAGCGCGAATTCTATGACGGAATGGCTGCGGTCGAGCGCGGCGATGCGCGCTGCCCGGTCGGCGTCCTGCTGACGGATGGCCGATACGTCGGATGCGATCTTGACTACGCCCAGCACCTCACCGGCATCGCCAAGGATCGGATTGTACGTCGCCTGCAAACGCACTTCGCGCCGATTACGCCCGAAGCGTTTGAATTCACCCGCTGCAAAGCGGCCGTTCGCCAGATCGCGCCAGAACGCTTCGTAGCTAGGCGACGCGCAGTCGGCGGGCGAACAGAACATGCGATGATGCTGGCCGACGAGTTCGTCCAGCCGATAGCCGAACAAGGTACAGAAGAACGGGTTCGCCCATACGACATGTCCGGCGCGATCGAATTCGATCACGGCTGCCGAGCGGCATATCGCCTGCCATACGGCCCCGCTCTGTTCGTTCCGGTACATCCCGCTCCCTTTATGACCATATAGGACATAATATTAATGGATGAATGACTGGTTTACGTAGCAGGCGCACGCACCATCAGCCGATCAGCGGGCGATCGCCACGACATAGGGTCGGATACCGAGCCCGTCGTACATCCGCGGCGGCTGATCGAGCCATAACGGCGCAAGCTTGGCACTGTCGACGCGTTCGACCCCCACCGCAAAGGCCTGCGCCGCCTGTCCTTCGCCGCGCCCTGCCTGATACAGCGCGTTGACGGCGACGACCGGCACGAACATCGCGCGACCGCCCGCGGCCAGCGACCGGATGTCCGCCCGTGGCAGGGCGACGACGAGGCGCACCCGGCGTTCTTCGCCCGGCCCGAGCGCGAACGGCGGTGTGATCGGGCGGACGACGGGCTGCGCGAACAGAGCGGCGACGTCACCCTCCGGCCCGGCGGTGGCGCCGATCAGCGTGGCACCGATGCGGATACCGGTTGCGGCTGCGGCCCCGTCGTTGCGCACCAGCAACTCGCCCTCGACTGTCGCGCTCAACAGGTTGAGCCCCGCGCGGCGCGGGTGCAGCGTCACGGAAAGGCGCGCGCGGTCGGCGGCGAACGGGATCGGTTCGGCTGGCGCAGGCGCGGGCGAAGGCGGGGGCGGCGGCGTGACGGGCTGCGGCGTCTGGCTTGGCCGCGTTACGTTCGGCGCTTCCGATCCGGTGACCGATCGACCGGTCCGGGCGCGTCGATACCACCACGCGATCGCCAGGCCGGCAAGCAGCGCGAGCCCCGCGCCGATCGCCCATCCGCTCCAGCCGTCCTGCGTTGCAGCGCTGTCGCCGGTAACGGCGGCGGGCGTCGTCGGCGTCGCGGCGGGCGTGGGCTCGACCGCCGGCGCCGTTGGAACGACGGGCGCCGGGCTGGGAGTGGCGGCGGGAGCCGGGGTGGGTGCGGCAGTGGGTGTCGGCGTGGGATTGGGGGTCGCACGGGGACCCGGCGTCGGTGTGGTCTCCGCGCGGGGTGTGGCCCTTGCCGCGGGCGTCGGGACGACACGGGGCGTGCGCGTCGCGACCGGAGCCGGCACGGGGGTCACGGCAGGCGTCTGCGTCGGGACGGGCTCGGACGTCGGCGCTGGGGTCGGCGTCGGCCGCGATGGCGGCAGGTTGAAATTGTCGAGGCCCGGGATCGTCTGGGGCGGGGTGCTGCCCGCCGTCTGTGCCGATACGCCGGCCGCCGTTCCCGCCAGCAACATGGCGATCGTGCCGGTCCGCACGCGCCGCGAAATATGCATGTACCCTGTTCTCACCCGAAAGCCTTTGCGCGCTCCTGACCCGTCCGCGCAAGCCCGCCAGCCATGCTGCGATGAAGCGCCCCGCGCATTCGACGGGGCGATGTGCGATGTTGGACGGCTGCTGGCCCCTGCCCCTTTGACAGGACCCAACCATGATCCTATATCCGCCTCTCACCAGTTCTTTCGGGACACGGTGCGCCGTCGCGCAGCGCATCGTACGAATAGGAAGTTCATGGTTTCATAGACGCTGAAGGCCGACGCACTGCGATGCGATCGGCTTTTTTGCGTCGCTCCTCGCGTCCCGTCCGGAGGTTTCCGGACACGATATTCCGGCCGACGCCCGTTCCCACGGGCAGGCCACGACTGAGGGCATAACGATCATGGCCACCAAGGCGATCCAGGGCAGCACCGCAAAGCGGCGCATCCGCAAGATCTTCGGGGACATCCACGAAGTCATCCAGATGCCGAACCTGATCGAGGTTCAGCGCGAAAGCTACGAGCAGTTCCTGCGCTCGGACAAGAGCACCGGCCACGTGTCGGGCCTCGAGAAGACGCTGCGCAGCGTGTTTCCGATCCAGGATTTCGCCGGCACCGCCTATCTCGACTTCGACGATTACGTCCTCGAACCGCCGAAGTTCGACGTCGAGGAATGCCGTCAGCGCGGCATCACCTATGCAGCGCCGATGCGCGTCACGCTGCGCCTGACCGCGTTCGAGGTCGATCCCGATACGGAGGCCAAGTCGGTCATCGATATCAAGGAGCAGGACGTCTACATGGGCGACATGCCGCTCATGACCCAGAACGGCACCTTCTTCATCAACGGTACCGAGCGCGTCATCGTGTCGCAGATGCACCGCTCGCCGGGCGTGCTGTTCGACCACGATCGTGGCAAGACCCATGCGTCGGGCAAGTATCTGTTCGCCGCGCGCGTCATTCCGTATCGCGGCAGCTGGCTCGATTTCGAGTTCGACGCCAAGGATATCGTCAACGTCCGGATCGACCGCAAGCGCAAGCTGCCGGTGACGGCGCTGCTCTATGCGCTCGGCATGACCAGCGAGGACATCCTCAACGAATTCTACAACCGCGTGACCTATGTCCGCGGCCAGGGCGGCTGGATCATCCCGTTCGCGCCGGAGAACTGGCGTGGCGTGAAGCCCCTGTTCGACATCGTCGATGCCTCATCGGGCGAGGTCGTGTTCGCCGCGCAGCAGAAGATTTCGCCGCGCGCCGCGAACAAGGCGGCCAAGGACGGCCTGTCGCAGCTGCTGATCCCGACCGAGGAAATCTTCGGTCGCTATTCGGCCTATGACCTCATCAACGAGACGACGGGCGAGATCTACGTCGAGGCGGGCGACGAGATCGGCGCCGAGAACCTCGAAGCGCTGGACAAGGCGGGCATCGACACGATCGAGCTGCTCGACATCGACCATGTCTCGACCGGCGCGTGGATCCGCAACACGCTGAAGGTCGACAAGGCCGAGGAGCGCGAGCAGGCCCTGTCCGACATCTATCGCGTCATGCGCCCCGGCGAGCCGCCGACGCTGGAGACGGCCGAAGCGCTGTTCGCCGGCCTGTTCTTCGATCCCGACCGGTACGACCTGTCGGCCGTCGGTCGCGTCAAGCTGAACATGCGCCTCGACCTCGATGCCGAGGATACGGTGACGACGCTGCGCACCGAGGATATCCTTGCCGTGGTGAAGACGCTGGTCGGCCTGAAGGACGGCAAGGGCGAGATCGACGACATCGACAACCTCGGCAACCGCCGCGTGCGGTCGGTCGGCGAGCTGCTCGAGAACCAGTATCGCGTCGGCCTGCTTCGCATGGAGCGCGCCGTGAAGGAGCGCATGTCGTCTGTCGACGTGTCGACAGTCATGCCGAACGACCTGATCAACGCCAAGCCGGCGGTCGCTGCGGTGCGTGAGTTCTTCGGCTCGTCGCAGCTGTCGCAGTTCATGGACCAGACCAATCCGCTGTCGGAAGTGACGCACAAGCGTCGCGTCTCGGCACTCGGGCCGGGCGGCCTGACGCGTGAACGCGCGGGCTTCGAGGTACGCGACGTCCACCCGACCCATTACGGCCGCATCTGCCCGATCGAGACGCCGGAAGGCCCGAACATCGGCCTGATCAACAGCCTCGCGTCGTTCAGCCGGGTGAACAAATACGGCTTCATCGAGACGCCGTATCGCAAGGTCGTCGACCACAAGGTCACCGACGACGTCGTGTATCTGTCGGCGATGGAAGAGGCCAAGCACACGATCGCGCAGGCCTCCGCCGAATTGAACGCCGATGGCGGCTTCGCCGAGGAGCTGGTGTCGTCGCGTCAGGCGGGCGAATTCCTGATGGCGCTGCCCGACAACATCACTTTGATGGACGTCAGCCCCAAGCAGCTGGTGTCGGTCGCCGCATCGCTCATCCCGTTCCTGGAGAACGATGACGCCAACCGCGCGCTGATGGGTTCGAACATGCAGCGTCAGGCCGTGCCGCTGGTGAAGGCGGAAGCGCCGTTCGTCGGTACCGGCATGGAAGAGACCGTGGCGCGCGATTCGGGCGCTGCGATCGGGGCGAAGCGCGCCGGTATCGTCGATCAGGTCGATGCCAGCCGCATCGTAATCCGCGCCACCGGCGAGGTCGATTCGACCAAGTCGGGCGTCGACATCTACACGCTGATGAAGTTCCAGCGTTCGAACCAATCGACCTGCATCAACCAGCGTCCGCTGGTGAAGGTGGGCGATGTGGTCAACGCCGGCGACGTCATCGCCGACGGCCCCTCGACCGAGTTCGGCGAGCTGGCGCTGGGCCGCAACGCGCTCGTCGCGTTCATGCCCTGGAACGGCTACAACTATGAGGATTCGATCCTCATCAGCGAGCGGATCGTGAAGGACGACGTGTTCACGTCGATCCACATCGACGAGTTCGAGGTAATGGCCCGCGACACGAAGCTCGGGCCGGAGGACATCACGCGCGACATCCCCAACGTCGGCGAGGAAGCACTGCGCAACCTCGACGAGGCGGGCATCGTCTATGTCGGCGCCGAGGTGGAGCCGGGCGACATCCTGGTCGGCAAGATCACGCCGAAGGGCGAAAGCCCGATGACGCCTGAGGAAAAGCTGCTCCGCGCCATCTTCGGTGAAAAGGCGTCGGACGTGCGCGACACCTCGCTGCGGCTGCCGCCGGGCGTTGCCGGCACGATCGTCGACGTTCGCGTCTTCAATCGCCACGGCATCGACAAGGACGAGCGCGCGATGGCGATCGAGCGCGAGGAGATCGAGCGGCTGAAGAAGGACTCGGACGACGAGCGCACCATCCTCAACCGTGCAACGTGGTCGCGTCTGCGCGAGATGCTGCTCGACCAGGTCGCCACGGCGGTGCCGAAGGGCCTGAAGAAGGGCTCGGCGATCGACATGGACCTGCTCGACAGCGTCGACCGCCACGAATGGTGGAAGTTCGCGGTTGCCGACGACAAGGTCCAGGCCGATCTCGAAGCCGTCAAGCAGCAGTATGACGAGGCCGCCAAGCGGATCACGGACAAGTTCCATGATCGCCGCGAGAAGCTGGAGCGGGGCGACGAGCTGCCGCCGGGCGTGCTCAAGATGGTCAAGGTCTTCGTCGCGGTGAAGCGCAAGCTGCAGCCGGGCGACAAGATGGCCGGCCGTCACGGCAACAAGGGCGTCATCAGCCGCATCCTGCCGGCGGAGGACATGCCGTTCCTCGCCGACGGGACGCCGGTCGACCTCGTGCTCAACCCGCTGGGCGTGCCGAGCCGCATGAACGTCGGCCAGATCTTCGAAACGCACCTTGGCTGGGCTGCCCGTAACCTCGGCATGCAGGTCGCGAGCGCGCTGGAAGACTGGCGCGAGGCGAACCCGGATGCCAAGGCGGGCGAAATGCCCGACGCGGTCAAGTCGCGCCTCGTGGAAGTCTATGGCGATCATTACGCCGAAGACATCCAGAGCCGCGAACCCGAGGAGATCGTCGAACTGGTGCACAATATCCGCACCGGTATTCCGATGGGCACCCCGGTGTTCGACGGCGCGCGCGAAAGCGACGTGTCGGCGATGCTGGAACTGGCGGGTCTCGACACGTCAGGCCAGTCGGAGCTGTTCGACGGGCGTACGGGCGACAAGTTCGATCGCAAGGTGACGGTGGGCATCATCTACATGCTGAAGCTGCACCATCTGGTGGACGACAAGATCCACGCGCGTTCGATCGGGCCGTACAGCCTCGTCACCCAGCAGCCGCTGGGCGGCAAGGCGCAGTTCGGCGGCCAGCGCTTCGGCGAGATGGAGGTCTGGGCGCTCCAGGCCTACGGCGCCGCCTACACGTTGCAGGAGATGCTGACGGTGAAGTCCGACGACGTCGTCGGCCGCACCAAGGTCTACGAGGCGATCGTCAAGGGCGACGACACGTTCGAGGCCGGCATCCCCGAGAGCTTCAACGTGCTCGTCAAGGAAATGCGCAGCCTCGGCCTTAACGTCGACCTCAAGACCATGCAGGACGTGGACGACGAGGGCGGCATCGCGATCGCGGCGGAGTAAGCTCTTCTTCTCCCTCTCCCGCCGGGAGAGGGAGGGAGCGCCGAAGGCGCGGAAGGGTGAGGACAGCAAACTGCCCTGCCCTCACCTTCCCACCGGCTGACGCCGGCGGGCCCCTTCCTCTCCCAACGGGAGAGGAGACAAGATTTGAAAGAGGTTCATCCCCATGAACGAACTGACCAACTTCGCGAACCCGATCGCAAAGCCCGAGACCTTCGACCAGATCCAGATCGGCATCGCATCGCCCGACAAGATCCGTTCGTGGTCGTTCGGCGAGATCAAGAAGCCCGAAACCATCAACTATCGCACGTTCAAGCCCGAGCGTGACGGCCTGTTCTGCGCGCGCATCTTCGGTCCGATCAAGGATTACGAATGCCTGTGCGGCAAGTACAAGCGCATGAAGTACAAGGGCATCGTCTGCGAGAAGTGCGGCGTCGAGGTCACCGTGTCGAAGGTCCGCCGCGAGCGGATGGGCCATATCGAGCTCGCCGCCCCCGTCGCGCACATCTGGTTCCTGAAGTCGCTGCCGAGCCGCATCGGCCTGCTGCTCGACATGCAGCTGAAGCAGCTGGAGCGCGTGCTGTACTTCGAGGCCTATATCGTCATCGAGCCGGGCCTGACCCCGCTCGAGAAGTTCCAGCTGATGACCGAGGACGAACTCCTCGAGGCGCAGGATCAATATGGTGAGGACGCGTTCTCGGCCGGCATCGGCGCCGAGGCCGTGCGCATCATGCTCGAAAGCCTCGACCTCGAAGGCGAGAAGGTCGCGCTGCTAGAAGAGCTGGCGACGACCAAGTCGGAGCTGAAGCCCAAGAAGATCATCAAGCGCCTGAAGGTCGTTGAGAGCTTCCTGGAATCGGGCAACCGGCCGGAATGGATGATCCTCGAGGTCGTGCCGGTCATCCCGCCCGAGCTGCGCCCGCTGGTGCCGCTGGACGGTGGCCGCTTCGCGACGTCGGACCTCAACGACCTGTACCGCCGCGTCATCAACCGCAACAACCGCCTGAAGCGGCTGATGGAACTGCGCGCGCCGGACATCATCGTCCGCAACGAAAAGCGCATGTTGCAGGAAGCGGTCGACGCGTTGTTCGACAACGGTCGCCGCGGTCGCACGATCACGGGCGCCAACAAGCGCCCGCTGAAGTCGCTGTCCGACATGCTGAAGGGCAAGCAGGGCCGCTTCCGCCAGAACCTTCTGGGCAAGCGCGTCGACTATTCGGGCCGTTCGGTCATCGTCACCGGTCCGGAGCTGAAGCTGCACCAGTGCGGCCTCCCGAAGAAGATGGCGCTCGAGCTGTTCAAGCCGTTCATCTATGCGCGCCTCGACGCCAAGGGTCTGTCGATGACCCTGAAGCAGGCCAAGAAGTGGGTCGAGAAGGAGCGCAAGGAAGTCTGGGACATCCTGGACGAGGTGATCCGCGAGCATCCGGTGATGCTGAACCGTGCACCGACGCTCCACCGTCTCGGCATCCAGGCGTTCGAGCCGGTGCTGATCGAGGGCAAGGCGATCCAGCTCCACCCGCTGGTCTGCTCCGCGTTCAACGCCGACTTCGACGGCGACCAGATGGCCGTGCACGTCCCCCTGAGCCTCGAGGCCCAGCTGGAAGCGCGCGTCCTGATGATGTCGACCAACAACATCCTGTCGCCGGCGAACGGCAAGCCGATCATCGTGCCGTCGCAGGACATGGTGCTAGGCCTGTATTATCTGTCGATGATGAAGGAAGGCGAGCCGGGCGAAGGCATGCTGCTCGGCGACATGGCCGAGGTGCATCAGGCGCTCAACGCGCAGGCGGTGACGCTGCACACCAAGATCATCAGCCGCGTTCCACAGACCGATGAGAACGGCAAGCAGTACCTCAAGCGCTACGAGACGACGCCGGGCCGCATGCTGCTTGGCGAAACCCTGCCGCACAGCCACAAGGTGCCGTTCGAGACCGTCAACCGCCTCCTCACCAAGAAGGACGTGGGCGACGTGATCGACGAGGTCTATCGTCACACCGGCCAGAAGGAGACCGTGCTGTTCGCCGACGCGATCATGGCACTGGGCTTCCGCCACGCGTTCCGCGCCGGCATCTCGTTCGGCAAGGACGACATGATCATCGCGCCGGACAAGGACAAGCTGGTCGACGAGACGCGCGATCAGGTGAAGGACTTCGAGCAGCAGTATCAGGACGGCCTGATCACGCAGCAGGAGAAGTACAACAAGGTGATCGACGCCTGGTCGCGTTGCGGCGATCAGGTCGCCAACTCGATGATGAACGAGATCAAGGCTGTCCGTCACTATGACGAGGGTCCCAACAAGGGCCGCGAGAAGGACATCAACTCGATCTACATGATGGCGCACTCCGGTGCCCGTGGTTCGCAGGCACAGATCAAGCAGCTCGCCGGCATGCGCGGGCTGATGGCCAAGCCGTCGGGCGAGATCATCGAAACGCCGATCATCTCGAACTTCAAGGAGGGCCTGACCGTCCTCGAATACTTCAACTCCACCCATGGTGCTCGCAAGGGCCTTGCGGACACGGCGTTGAAGACGGCGAACTCGGGGTACCTCACGCGCCGCCTGGTCGACGTGTCGCAGGATTGCGTTATCGTCGAGGAGGATTGCGGCACCGAGCGCGCGCTGGAGATGAAGGCGATCGTGCAGGGCGGTTCGACCATCGCCTCGCTCGGCGAGCGCATCCTTGGCCGTACGACGGCGGAGGACGTGGTCGACGCCAAGACCGGTGAGGTCATCATCCCGACCGGCACGCTGCTGGACGAGGCGATGATCGCGCAGATCGAGAAGATCGGCATCCAGGGGATGAAGATCCGCTCGCCGCTGGTCTGCGAGAGCAAGATCGGCGTCTGCGGCAAGTGCTACGGGCGCGATCTCGCCCGCGGTACGCCGGTCAACATCGGCGAGGCGGTCGGCGTGATCGCCGCGCAGTCGATCGGTGAGCCGGGTACGCAGCTGACGATGCGTACCTTCCACATCGGTGGTGCGGCGCAGCTCAACGAGCAGTCGAACCTCGAGGCGCCGGTCGACGGCACCGCGGTGTTCAAGGACCTGCGCCTGATCGTCGACCAGCGTGGTCGCCGCGTTACGCTGTCGCGTTCGGGTGAAATCGTGATCGTCGACATGGACGGTCGCGAACTCTCGACGCACCGCATCCCGTACGGCGCCTACGTGCTGTTCGACGACGGTCACGTCCTGACCAAGGGCGATCGCATGGCCGAGTGGGACCCGTTCACCATGCCGGTGATCACGGAAAACTCGGGTATCGTGAAGTACGTCGACCTGACGGAGGGCAAGACGCTTACCGAGCAGACCGACGAGGCGACCGGTATCGCCCAGCGCGTCGTCATCGAATACCGCACCTCGACCAAGTCGAAGGAGGATCTGCGTCCGCGCCTGACCCTCACCACGACCGAGGACGGCGAAGCGGCCCGCTACATGCTGGCGGCCGGCGCGGTGCTATCGGTCGACGACAATGCGCAGGTGCAGGCGGGCGACGTGCTGGCCCGCGTCAGCCGCGAATCCGCCAAGACCCGCGACATCACCGGCGGTCTGCCGCGCGTCGCCGAACTGTTCGAGGCGCGCATCCCCAAGGAAGCGGCGATCATCGCCAAGGTTTCCGGCCGGGTCGTGTTCGGCAAGGACTATAAGGCGAAGCGCAAGATCGGCATCCAGCCCGAGGATGGCGGCGACGTCGTCGAGTATCTGGTGCCGAAGTCGAAGGTGATCGACGTTCAGGAAGGCGACTACGTCAAGCGTGGCGACAACCTGATCGGCGGTTCGCCGAACCCGCACGACATCCTGGAAACGATGGGGATCGAGCCGCTGGCCGAATATCTCGTCAGCGAAATCCAGGAAGTCTATCGACTGCAGGGCGTGAAGATCAACGACAAGCACATCGAGACGATCGTTCGTCAGATGCTGCAGAAGGTCGAGATCACCGACGGCGGCGACACCACGCTGCTGAAGGGCGAACAGGTCGATCGCGAGGAAATGGACGCGACCAACGAGCGGCTCGAGAAGAACCAGCAGCCTGCGCACGGCAAGCCTGTCCTGCTCGGCATCACCAAGGCGTCGCTGCAGACCCGCAGCTTCATTTCGGCGGCGTCGTTCCAGGAAACCACCCGCGTCCTCACCGAGGCTGCGGTCCAGGGCAAGCAGGACACGCTGATGGGCCTGAAGGAGAACGTCATCGTCGGTCGCCTGATCCCGGCGGGCACGGGTGCGGGCATGAACCGCCTGCGCGTCGCGGCCTCGTCGCGCGATGCGGCGCTGCGGGCGCAGCAGCGTTCGCTGGCCGCCGCGATCGTCGCTCCGGCATCGGCCGCGGAACTCCGCGCCGCCGAGGAGCAGCGTTCGCGTCGTGAGGACACCGGCACGGGTCCCGATCCGCTCGCCGAAGTCGTCCCTTCGGGCGACGGCAGCGACGAGGCCGCCGGCGAGTATCTGAACCAGGAGTGATCACTGGTTCGGGCTTCTGCCAGACGTGATTGAGAGAGCCGCCGTCCGGAATACCGGGCGGCGGCTTTTTCGTGACCGGGCGACGCGCGGCCAATCGCGAACGCCACCCCCACCATTCGCCACCAAAAGCCACGCTGTTCTGCCAGACGCGGGAGGAAAGACGCGCCGTATGCTGGAGTGACGGCGACTAGGCCCAATTCTCCAAATTATCGATTATCAACGAATCACTTGCTGATTATCGATATGCCGATATGCTCGCCCGACAATCTTCGGGGGATGATATGCGGGACGGTGGACGGTTGCTCAGGGCTTCGATCGCGGTCGTTCAGCTGTTCCGGATCGTCAACGCTGCGTCCATATTGTTCTTCGTCGCGGCGTTGGTCGCTACATTGCCCGGCGCGGAATGGGTCGAGGGCGTGCTGGTGCGCAAATATGGCACGACCGTCGATCCGCAACAGGTCATCGTGTTCATGCAGCTCACCATGCTGCTCACCCTGCCGGTCGCCTTTGCGGTCGAACGTCTGCTGCTGGCGCTGCGCGCCATCCTGCGGACGATCGAGGACCGCGAGCCGTTCGCCGCAGCAAATGCCGGGCGGCTCCGCCTGATCGGCTGGATGCTGCTGGTGATCCAGTTCGCCGATGTCGGCTTCGGGATCGTCACGTGGATCGCACGGGCGCTGCACATCGACTTCCTTTCCTGGACGCCCGGCTTCACCGGCTGGATCGCGGTCCTGATCGCCTTCGTCCTGGCCCAGGTGTTCGAACGCGGGGCAGCGATGCAGCACGATCTGGAGGGCACCGTCTGATGCCGGTGCGCGTCCATCTCGACGACATGCTTCATGCTCGCCGCATGACGCTGACCGAACTCAGCGAGCGCGTCGACATCACGCTCGCCAATCTCTCAATCCTGAAGACCGGCAAGGCCAAGGCCGTGCGCTTTTCCACGCTGGAGGCGATCTGCACGGCGCTGGACTGCCAGCCGGGCGACATCCTCACTTTTGAAGCGGAGACCGTATGACTGTCTGGAAGGCACTGACCACGACCTATCGCGGCAGCATCGCATTCATGGTCGCCTGCCCGCTGCTGGCGCTGGTCCCGGTGGTGTTCGAACTGCTGCAACATGTCGTCGAGGTCAGGATCGGCCTGTACGACAGCATCGCGGCGGCAAAGGCGTCCGAACATCATCCGTTGCGAATGGCATTCGGCATGGTGAAGGTACTGTCGCTCATCATCCCCGGTTATTGGGTGACGCGATTCCTGGCGCTCGGCGACGCCCGCCGCGCCGGGGCGGTCGAAATGCCCGCCTTGTGGTTGTTTGGCGGCGTGGTCGCCTTCCACACCGTCATCGCCGCCTTGCAGCTGTTCGTCCTGCCGCAGACGCTGCCGGTGACGCTGATCGCCTTTGCCGTGGGTGAGGTGATCGGCTGCCTGATCCCCGCCTGGACCGTGGCCGCGGCGTTGGGGAACCGCGCCGTTGGCCCGCGCAAGTCGATCGCGATCATGGCGCCGCACATGCCCTGGACGTTCGTCGTCCTGCTGCTGTCGATCGTACCGCTGATGATACCGCATTACCTGCTCGGCGCTGCCGCGCTGCTGGCACCGAAGCTATGGCTGTGGCCGGCGCTGATCGTCGATGCGCTGCTGGTCGGCTGGCTGAGCGTGGTCATGGTCGCCGGCGCCTATGTCACCGCCCGCAGGGCGGCGCAGGCCTATGGCGTGGATCTGGCGGCCGGCGCCGCGCGATCGGGAAAATACGCATTATAACGTATACTTTAGCAGGCTGAGATGTGGCACACGATCGGGACAATCCATCAAGGGCAACGGTCGTCATGTCTCTGCAAGTGCTGCCTGTGCAAAGTGAGGCGATAACGGCGTTCCGTCTGGAGGCACTGCTCGCCGAAGCGGTCCGGATCGCGGACAGGATCGGCTACGATCTCACCGCCATCCGGATCGAAGAGGCGATCGCGGCGATCCATGACCGGCATCTCGCTGCCGCTGGCGGGGCGTCGTTGCCGTTGAACTGACCGGCCCCGTAATGGCGGCCCTGCGATGTCAGTCGACGTGCAGGGCCGGATTCACCATGCTGCAGACCTGCGCGATGAACGCGATGCGCAGGGCCTGCGACAAGGACTGGGCATCCAACTTTTCCATCACATTGGCGCGGTGGATCTCCACGGTTCTGGCCGAAATCGCCAATCGCCGCGCGATCTCCTTGTTGGACCAGCCCCGCGTCAATCCCTCCAGCACCTCGCGCTCGCGAACGCTGAGGATGTCGAGAGCGGCCTGCACGCGGCGCATGGTGGCCGCGCGTCGTTGCGCCTGCTTCAGCCGATGCCGCGCGACACCCATCGCCTCATACAGCCGCGGTTCGCCGACCGGCTTCGGGATCACGTCGATCGCGCCGCGTCGCATCGCCGCGACCGCCTTGTCCAGATCGGTGCAGGCCGTGACGATGACGCTGGGCATGCCGATCCCGGGACTGGCCAGGCGTTCCTGCAACACCGCCACGTCGATGCCGCTCGCAAACGGGTCCATGACCACGCACCCCGCCGGCACGGCATCGCAACGCTCGCCGAACGCGGCGAACGAGGGCCATGAGTGCACCACAAAGGACTGCCGGGTCAGCGTGTCGCCGACATGGCGAGAAGCGGTGGCGTCCTCGTCCACCACGTGCACGCAAAAGCTGTCCGCCGCCGCCTCGTGTAACCGCATGTTCAATGTCATGATGCCGCCCCCTGCCCTGGCAAGGCTATACCACGTTAAGATCGAAATCGGTTAGCTGCAAAGACTTACGCGCGGCGTCCAAAGATAGGACGGCGTACGTCACACGATAGCGGCCGGCTCGATGCGCGGTTCGGCGGTGTCCTCGCTGATCGGGCGCCTCGCCGCGGCCGTCCCGGTCGCCTCGTCCATCGTCCGGGCGATCGTTTCGAAACGGCCGTCGACGATGCGGATCTCGTTGAACGCGGGCGGCGAATTGCGCACGCGTTTCGACAGGGTGCCGGCGCCGATCATGCGGACGATCCGGCCCTCCCGTTCGACCGGCACGTCGAACGGATCGTGGACATGGCCCGACAGCACGGCATGCGCCCCCGCCTGTGCCAGTGCGGTGAGCGCGCTGTCGCCGTGGCGGGTCTTCGCCGTCCCCTTCGTACCACCCTCGATCAGCGGATGATGGGCGGCGACGAAGATCAGCCGGCCGGGCGGCACCTGTTCGATCATCGCCAGCGCGCGGCGCAGCGAACCCGCGCTGACCCGCCCCTTCGACCAGTTCCAGCGCCACTGCGCGCGCGCCGTCGTCTTGAGCGGCACGATCGTCACGCCGGGCAGGTCGAGTTCGCGTTCGATCATCCGTTCGACCGTGGCATAACGCTGGTAGGGCGCGAAGATGCGGCGGAACGGATCCCAATAATAAGGGATGTCGTGATTGCCGACCTCCAGCGTCACCGGCACGCCCAGGCTGCGCAGCCAGTCGCCGCCGCGCTGGAACTCGTCCCGCGTCGCGCGCATCGTCAGATCGCCGGTCATGATGACGGCATCGGGCTTTTCCGCGGCCACGCGCTCGCTGAACCAGGCGATCGCCTGCGGGTCTTCCGCACCGAAATGCACATCGCTGACGTGAAACAATCTGATCATGATAGTCCGGTCACACTCCCGTCCGTCCCCACCCCAAGCCTCATAGCGCGCCGATCTCCGCAAAGAACAGGACCGTCATGCGCCATAGTCGGGTCGCCCTGCATCCATTCGCCCGCGCGGCCCGCGTCGTCGTCACCTTGGACCCGATCGCTAACCCGCCACCCATCCCGGCCGTTCCGCCAAACATATTGATCGAGATCAGCCAGCCGTGGATTGTAAAGCCTGCCGCCCCGGCCCATGCTCGTCGCAACGACGATCAAGAGTAACGATGGCGATACCCCTGACGACTGACCCGACGCTCGACCTGACCGCATGCGACCGCGAGCCGATCCATATTCCAGGAGCCATCCAGCCGCACGGCCTGCTCCTGATCGCAGAGGCCGATGGCGAGCATCGCGTGATCGCCGGCGCCGGCGACCTAGAAGCGCGGCTGGCGCCGGACTGGCTGGGCAGCCCGCTCGCCGCGCTCGTCGGTCAGGATGTCGATGCCGCGCTGCGTACCACAACCGGTCCCGCCGCGGTGACGCCGCTGTCGGTCGCGGGGATCGAGGAACGCTTCGTGGCGACGCTGCACCGCGCCGGCGATCGCCTGCTCGTCGAACTGGAACCGATGGTCGACGAACCCAGGACGGCGACGGCCATGCTGGCCTGGCTGGACGGCGCGGCCACCACCTTCGAACGCGCCGCCGACAAGCAGACGTTGTACGATCGAGCCGCGGTCGCCTTTCGCACGCTGACCGGGTTCGACCGGGTGATGATCTATCGCTTCCTCGACGATGACGCCGGCAGCGTCGTCGCCGAGGATCGCGACCCTGCGCTGGGCAGTTTCCGCAACCACCATTTCCCCGCCTCCGACATCCCGAAACAGGCACGCGCCCTGTATATCCGCAATCGGACGCGCACGATCCCGCGGATCGACTACACCCCTGCCCCGCTGCGCCCGGCGGGCTTCGTCGACTGCGATCTCAGCGACGTCGCGCTGCGCCATGTGTCGCCGATCCACCTTCAATATCTGCGCAACATGGGGGTCGGCGCCTCCGCATCGATCTCGATCGTCAAGGATGGCCTGCTCTGGGGCTTGGTCGCCTGCCACCACAATACGCCGCGCCTGCTGCCGCCCGACGTGCGCAGCGCCGCGGCTACCCTTGCAAGCGGCCTCGCCCGCCAGATCCGCGCCAAGGAAGAGGCCGCCGCCTATCGCGAGCGGCTCGCGCTGCGCGCCGCCGAAGACAGCGTCGTGCCTCGCCTCAACAGCGAGGAGCCGTTGCGCCAGGCGGTCGTCGCGGTGAAGGACGAATTGTGCGCGATGCTCGATGCGGACGGGTTCGCCATGGTCGCGGGCGATCAGGTCGAATCGGTGGGGCGGTGCCCGGACGCGTCGACCCTGATCGCGATCGCGCGCTGGGTCCGCAGCCGCGGCAGCGATCCCGTCGCCACGCACGAACTGTCCACGCTGCTGCCGGAAGCGGGCCGCCATCTCGGCCTTGCCAGCGGTCTGCTGGCCCTGCCGTTGTACGAGGAGAATGCCACGCTGTTGTGGCTGCGCGCGGAAACGGTCGAGACGATCGAATGGGCGGGCAACCCGCACAAATCGGTCCAGCTCACGCCGGGCGAGACGCTGACCCCCCGCGCCTCGTTCGCCAGCTTTTCCGAAACGGTCCGCGGCCGCTCGCGGCGCTGGACACAGGAAGAGGTGGAGGCCGCCCACCGCCTGCGCCGGCGCTTCCACGAAGCCCGCCAGAACCTGCAGGTCCGCATCCTCAACCGCGAACTCAACCGGACGCTCGCCGAAAAGGACGCACTACTCGCGCAGAAGGACGTCCTGATGAAGGAGGTCAATCACCGCGTGCAGAACAGCCTGCAGCTGGTGGCATCGTTCCTGCGGTTGCAGGCGAAGGCCGCCGGCGGCATCGTCGCCGACCAGCTGGCGGAGGCGCAGGCGCGGCTGGCGGCGGTGGCGCTGGTCCACCGGCGGCTGTACCGCGACGATCAGGTGGAAAGCGTCGACCTGTCGCGCTACATCGATGAACTCGTGGCCGACATGCGCGTCTCGCTGGGGGACGAATGGGGCCGGCACATCCGGCTCGATCTGGCGCCGATCCTGGTGCCCACCGACCGTGCGGTGAACATCGGACTGATCCTCACCGAACTGGTCATCAACGCGACCAAATATGCCTATCCGGGTGGCTCCGGCCCGATCGCTATCGCGTTGGAACAGCATAGTGCGAAGCTGCGTCTGATCGTCGCCGACGACGGCCGTGGCAAGGGTAACGGCGAAGGTTTCGGCAGTCGCATGATGGAAGCGATGGTGCAGCGGCTGAACGGCGACATCGAATTCGGCGACAATCATCCCGGCCTGCGCGCGATCATGACGGCGCCCATCGCCGAAAGTTGACCACCATTGTTGACGATCGTTTCTATGCAGTAACGATCATCCTAAGAATTGCTTCACCGTCATGCGCTATAGCGACCGCGACGATTGATGTGCAGGACCTTGGGCAATGAGAGTGGCGGTTGTATCGAACGGCGACGGCAGCAGCCGTGACGCCATGGCGCCGGCCTCCGCCTCACGGCTATCGCGCCTGTCGGCATGGATCGGCGGTACGCCGGATCCCCGCGTCATGGACATGGTGATACCTGCCGACGGAGATGGAAATGGGGATGGCGCCGCGCCGACCGACCTGTTCGCACAAATCGGTGCGTTTCTCGATCGGCACGCCCTGGAACCGACCGTCGAACATTTCCGCATCGCGCGGTCCTTCGTGCTGCGCGATGATGATCGTCTGGTCCGGGCGATCGATCACCGACTGCGCGATGGCGGCGCCATCGATGCGGCGTTGCTGGCATCGCTGAAGCCCTGCGCCCAGGCCGACCCGCTCGGTTCCCGACGTATCGCGGAAATGGCGGATGCGCTCGCCGCGCGACTGGCGGATACGCAGAGCACGGTCCGGCAAAGCCACGCGTCGGCGCGCGATTACGAACAGGCGCTGTCGGTCGAGGCCGGGACGGCGGGCAGCGACCCCGATGGCACCATCAAACGGCTGTTGGCGCTCACCACGCGTGCGATCGCGCGCAACCGGGAACTGGCCGATCGGCTGGAGGAAACCCACCGGGAAACCAACCTGCTACGCAGCAATCTGGAGGATGCACGCCGCGCGGCGGACGAGGATCACCTGACCGGATTGCCCAATCGCCGCTGTTTCGACGCACGCCTCGACGCGCTGTCGGCAGCGGCTGGCAATCTGGACGCGCATTGCGTCGCCTTGTGCGACATCGACGATTTCAAGGCGATCAACGATCGTCACGGCCATGATGCCGGCGATCGCGTGCTGAAGCTCGTCGCCCGTCACCTGACCACCGAACTCGGCGCATCGGTCCTCGTCGCACGGCACGGCGGCGAGGAATTCGCATGTCTGTTCGAACATTGCGCTCCCGACGCGGTGCTGGCCTCGCTCGATTCCGCCCGCGCGATGTTGGGCGAACGCATCCTCGTCAACCAGGCGACGGGCGAAGGCATCGGCCGCATCACCATCTCCGGCGGCATCGCCCGGATCGGCGACGATACCGCCGCCGCGATGCGCGCGGCCGATGCGGCGCTCTATGCCGCCAAGCGCGCCGGCAAGAACCGCATGGTGTTCACCGCGCCGTCCGCCTGATCCCGGCCCCCGCGACCACGGCGGCCGCGACCACGGCGGCGCACCCCGGACCAACCATATCCGGGCGAACGTCAATCAGACCCTCGATCCCCCGTTCAGCCCTCCGCAGCCCGCGCATAGAGTGCGAACGTCGCCCGCGCTCCGGCCACCGCTGCGTCACGCCACGCATCGTCGCTCGCCGCCGCCCGGGCCTCGATCGCCGCAAGTAGCGCCCGCCACTCGCCCGGCAGATGCCGCGCCGACAGATAGGCGGATGGCAACGCCGCCGGCACCGATCGCGCCAGCAACTGGCCGCCCAGCCGCGATCCCTCGATCACATACAACGCCCCCCACAGCGCCGGCCCATCGGTCAGGGCGAGGGCCAGCGGCACCGGCATCGCCAGACCCAGCGCAGCGAGATCGCGCGCCAACAACGCGCTGCGGGGACGCCACGCGGGCAGATCGTCGTCTCCTGCCCGGTCCAGCATCGCCTCCACGGTCGGCAGGGCGCGGCCATGCGCGACCAGGAACCGTCGATAACCGGCAGCATCGTCTAGTGCGAAGCTGCCGAATGCGGCATCGACCGCGTCATGGTCGCTGGCGGTGGCGGCGCGAAGGGCTTGGACGAAGGACATGCCTCCCCCTGCCCCGGCCGGCCGATGCTGTCGAGCCACAGCGCGGGCATGCATCGCCTGTGCCGTCGCCGGTACAGCCCTTCGTCTCAGACGAGCGTCAGTACCACCTTGCCCGCCAGATGCCCCTGCTCCAGCCGCTCCTGCGCCGCCGCGACGTCTTCCAGGCGATAGGTCGCCGCCACGGTGACGATCACCTCGCCGGACGCGACGAGGTCGCCGATCGTGCCGAGCTGTACCGTGTTGGGCTGCGCCAGCCATTGCGGCACGGCACGGACGCCGTGCGCACGCGCGGTTTCGGCATCCGGTTCGGACAAGGTCGACACCAGGATACCGCCGGGCCTGATGACGGCCCACGATCGCGCCCGCGTGTCGCCATCGACCAGATCGAACACGCAGTCGACGTCGTGGGCGATATCCTCGAACCGCTGCCCCTGATAATCGATCGCGACGTTGGCACCCAGGCGCCGGATCAGCTCCTGATCCGCGGCGCCGGCGGTGGCGATCACTTCTGCGCCCTTCCACCTGGCGAACTGGATCGCGAACTGGCCGACGCCGCCGGCACCGCCATGGATCAGCACGCGCTGGCCCGCCTCCAGGCCGCCATGGTCGAACAATCCCTGCCAAGCGGTCAGGGCGGCAAGGGGGATCGCCGCTGCTGACGTCATGTCGACGCCATCGGGGATCGCGCACAACTCGACCGCCTTGACGACCACATAGTCTGCCTGGGCGCCGCGATCGAAATCGATGAACGCGAACACCCTGTCGCCATGGCTCAGCATGTTGTGCGCGCGTGTGCCGACCGCCTCGATCGTGCCGGCCAGGTCGCGGCCCAGCGTCGCGGGCAAGTCCGCCGCGCCCACCGGCGGGAATTCGCCCGCGCGGGTCTTGCCGTCGACCGGGTTGACGCTGGCGGCGTGGACGCGGACCAGCACCTCGTCGTCCACCGGCTGCGGAATGGCGATCTGTTCGACGCGCAGCACCTCGGGTCCGCCGAAGGCGGCGATCCGCACAGCGCGGCCGGTGCTTGCCCCCCGACCGGTACCGCTATCTGCGTTACGGTTAGTCATGCTATCGTCATGCGTGCTCGCCATGGTCAGTCTCCATTCACCTGGATCGGAACGCCGCGAGGGCGTGGCCGATCCGTCCCGGTTCGGCGCAACCGGCAGAAACGGCTTGCACGCCGGATCGCCGGGCTCCATGCGCGCCGCGCCATCAACGAAAGGTCTCTTATGGTTGCCTGGTTCCAGGCGCTGATGCCGAAGCAAGGTCGTTTCTTCGATCAGTTCGAGGCGCATGCCGCCACGCTGGTCGCGGGCGCCGATGCCTTGCAGAAGCTGTTCAGCGGCGACGGCGCGATTGCCCGGCACATCGCCGAGATCGTCGACCGCGAGCATGAGGCGGACGATATCACCCGCGACGTGCTGCAGGACGTTCGCCGCGTGTTCGTGACGCCGTTCGACCGCTCCGCGATCACCGACCTGATCGGGGTCATGGACGATTCGATCGACCAGATGAACCAGACCGCGACCACCATCGCTTTGTACGAGGTGACCGAATTCGCACCCGACATGCGCGAGATGGTGAAGCTGGTGGTCGAGGCGGCACGGGTGACGGCAGAGGCGATCCCGCTGCTCCGCAAGCTCGACGTCAACGCCGCCCGGCTGCACGATCTCACCGCGCGGCTGGTGCAGCTCGAAGGGCAGGCGGACGATTTCCATGCACGGGGGCTCAAAGCGCTGTTCAAGGCGTGCGGAAACGACAATCCCATGCGTTTCATCGTCGAGCGGGAAATCTACAGCCACCTCGAACGCACCGCCGACCGCTTCGAGGACATCGCGAACGAGATCCAGGGTCTCGTGATCGATCACGCCTAGGCCATGATCATTTCCTTCCCGCTGCTGGTCGCACTGATCGGCGTGGCGCTGCTGTTCGACTTTCTGAACGGCCTGCACGATGCCGCGAACTCGATCGCGACCGTCGTGTCGACCCGCGTCCTGAAACCGCATCACGCCGTCCTCTGGGCGGCCTTCTTCAACTTCATCGCCTTTGCCGTATTCGGCCTCCATGTCGCGCAGACGGTGGGCAAGGGCATCGTCGATGCGCAGATCATCGATCCGCAGGTGATCTTCGGCGCCTTGATGGGCGCGATCGCGTGGAACGTCATCACGTGGCGTTACGGTATCCCGTCCAGCTCGAGCCACGCGCTGATCGGCGGACTGCTCGGCGCCGGCATCTCCAAGGCGGGGCTGGACAGCGTCGTCTGGAGCGGCGTCGGCAAGACCGTCGCCGCGATCTTCCTGTCGCCCACCGTCGGCCTGATCCTGGCGCTGATGCTGGTGCTGCTGGTCGCCTGGTCGTCGCTGAAGCTGACCCCGATGGGCGTAGACAAGCGATTCCGCAAACTCCAGCTCGTCTCCGCGGCGCTCTATAGCCTCGGCCACGGCGGCAACGATGCGCAGAAGACGATGGGGATCATCGCCGTGCTGCTATATTCGCAGGGCATGCTCGGCGGCGAATTCCACGTACCCTTCTGGGTGGTGCTGTCGTGCCAGGCGGCAATGGCGCTGGGGACCATGTCCGGCGGCTGGAAGATCGTTCACACGATGGGATCGAAGATTACTCGCCTCACCCCAGCACAGGGCTTCTGTGCCGAAACCGGCGGGGCGATCACGCTGTTCATGGCGACGATGGGCGGCATTCCCGTATCCTCCACGCACACCATTACTGGCGCGATCGTCGGCGTCGGTTCCGCCCGCCGGCTCAGCGCGGTGCGCTGGAACGTCGCCAGCCGGATCGTCGTCGCCTGGGTGGTCACCCTGCCCGCCGCCGGTCTGATCGGCGCCGCTTGCTACGAGCTCGCGGTCCTGCTGGGACGGTAATCGCATCGGACGAGGGAGCCTGGGCGCCGCTCCCTCGTTCCACCGGATAACCAACGGGAACACGCCCATGCCTATCGAACTGACATTGCTGGGCGCATCGACGCTATTGCTGTTCGCCCATGTGATGATCCAGGGTCAGACCGTGACGCGCGAGCGCGGCCTCGACTGGAACGCCGGCGCCCGCGACGGCCAGCCACCGCAACTCGGCCCCTTGGCCGGCCGGGCCGCGCGCGCACTCGGCAATTTTCAGGAAACCTATCCCGCCTTCATCGCTCTGGCGCTCGGCCTCGCCGTTACCGGTCAGACCGGCGGATTGGGAGAGGCCGGCGCGATATTGTGGTTCGCGGCCCGGATCGCCTACATTCCGCTGTATCTGATGGGCGTGAAATACATCCGCAGCCTAGCCTGGACCCTGTCGATGCTCGGACTGCTGCTGATGCTCATCCGCTTCTTCTAGAAGCGTGGAGCGGGTGAAGGGAATCGAACCCTCGTCGTAAGCTTGGGAAGCTTCTGCTCTACCATTGAGCTACACCCGCACGGGCGCGATCGATGCGCCGGAGCGGATCGACTAATCGCAGCCGCGCAGCGATGCAAGCGCTGTTGCGTATCAGGCGGGCATCAACATGTGAAGCGTGTCCGCCCCAACCCACGCGGCGGTACGGACACTGCCGTCGAAGCTCGCAAGATCGACGAGGGTCCGATCGGCGACGACGATGCGCAGCCGGGTGCCGTGACGCGACACTGCGCCGATATTGTCGCGACCACCCAGTGCCGCCAGAAGCGATGCCGGCACGGTCGCCATGGCAGGCGTCGCTGCCGATGCCGGTGGCGATACGGCGGACGTGCCAGACATCGGCACGGCATCCATCGCGGTGCGCATGTCCATCGCGAGGCCATCCGCTATGCCGCCGACGATCACCTGCACAGCCGTTGGCGAAGGACGAAGCACGCCGCGGGCGCCCAGTTGCCGCAGCCTTGCCTCGTCGATCGCGGTCGCATCCACCACCGACAGCCGAAGCCGCGTAGCACAGGCGTCGATGGCACGCAGGTTCGCAGCGCCGCCCAGAGCCGCGACGAAAGCCGCCGCCTTGTCGTCCGCCGCCACCACGGGTCCCGCCGGCACCGTGTCGAGCGCCTCGCGCCCCGGCGTCGGCAAATCGAAGCGGACGATGGTCCAGCGGAACAGGCCGTAATAGATGCCGGCATAGACCGCGCCAATCGGGATCAGCAGCAGCGGCTTGGTCGCCTTGCCGTAGTTCAGCACGTAATCAAACAGACCCGCGGAGAATCCGTAGCCGAGCTTCACCCCCAGCGCGTTCATCAGCGCTTCGGACAGGCCGGTGAGCACCGCGTGGATCGCGTAGAGCACGGGTGCCAGGAACATGAAGCTGAATTCGATCGGCTCGGTCACCCCGGTCAGGAACGACGTGAGCGCCAGGCTGAACAGCATGCCGCCCACGGCCTTGCGGCGGTCGGGCGCGGCCGCATGGTACATGGCGAGACAGGCGGCCGGCAGGCCGAACATCATCACCGGGAAGAAGCCGCTCATAAAGCCGCCGGCCGTCGGATCGCCGGCGAAAAAGCGGGTGAGGTCGCCTGTCTTGCCCTGGTAGTCTCCGACGACGAAGTAGGCGACGTTGTTCAGGATGTGATGGAGGCCGGTTACGAGCAAAAGGCGATTGAGCACGCCGAACGCGAACAGGCCGAACCCGCCCGCCGCGACGACACCGTTGCTAAGCGCGTCCATACCGGCGTTGATCGGCGCATAGCTGAGCCCGAGGGCAAGCGCGATCACCAGTCCGGCGATGCCCGCGATGATCGGCACGAACCGCCGCCCGCCGAAAAAGGCGAGATAATCCGGCAGCTTGAACGTCGCGAAGCGATTGTAGAACAATCCGCCCACCAACCCCGAGACGATGCCGACCGGCACCTCCAGACGATCGATCGCCGCAGCCTTCCACGCGGTCGAGACGCCGGCGGCGAGCGCGTCCGGCACGTTCGCCAGGGTCGCGGCCGGCACATTCAGGAACACCTGTGCGCCGTTGGTGGATACGAGGTAGCAGACCACGCCCGCCATCGCTGCGGCGCCATTGCCGTCCCGGGCGAAGCCGGTCGCGACGCCGACTGCGAACAGCAGGCCGAGGTTGGCGAACATCGCATCGCCGGCAGCGCTGAGAAAGGCGATGTCAAGCAGGTCGGGCTGGCCGAGCCGCAGCAGCAGTCCGGCGATCGGCAGCACCGCGATGGGCAGCATCAGCGCGCGGCCCAGCGGCTGGAGGAAGGCCATGGCCGAAAAGCGGGGGGCGTTCATCGGCCGGACTCCTCGGCGAAACGGCGGGCAAGGTCGCGCACCCGGGCAGCGTCCCGGGCGGCGAGCGCGCGGTCCGCCAGGTCTCGCGCGGCGGCGAGAGTCAGTCCGGCGACGAGCGCCTTGGTGGCGGGGATGCGGGCGGGCGGCACCGACAGGGTGCGGACGCCGAGCCCGATCAGGATCGGCGCCGCCAGCGGATCGGCGGCAAGCCCGCCGCACACGCTGACCGGGACATCGCGGGTAGCGGCGCCCTCGCAAGTCATCCGGATCAGCCGCAACACGGCCGGGTGCAGTCCGTCGATACCCGCGGCAAGGGCGGGATTGCCGCGATCCATCGCCAGCACATATTGCGTGAGGTCGTTGCTGCCGATCGACAGGAAATCCGCATGACGCGCGATCAGGTCGGCAGTCGCCGCCGCCGCCGGCGTTTCGATCATCGCCCCCAGTGGCACGGGACCGATGCCCAATTCGCCACGTAACCGGTCGAGCGCGGTGCGGACCGCGATCATCTCGTCGACGTTGGCGACCATCGGCACCATGATCCGGCAGCGATCGACATCCGGCACCGCCAGGATGCCGCGCAATTGCGCGTCGAGGATTTCGGGGCGGGCGAGCGCAACGCGGATACCGCGCAGGCCAAGTGCCGGATTTTCCTCCGCCGGAATGGCGAGATATGTCGCCGGCTTGTCACCGCCGACATCGAGCAGGCGGATCACCACCGGTCGCCCCGGCAACGCCGCGACGACATCGCGGTATTCGGCGGCTTGTTCCTCATGATCGGGCGGCGTGGTCCGGTCGAGGAAGAGGAATTCGGTGCGGAGCAGGCCGCAGCCTTCGGCACCCATCGCCGCCGCATTGCGGGCGTCGGTAACCGAGCCCAAATTGGCAAAGACGTGGACAGGCACACCGTCGGCGGTCGCCGCGGGACGATCGCCCGCCACCAGCGCGGCCGCCTCTGCCGCGGCGCGCGCGGCCATGATCGACCGGACGGCGGCGACGCGTTCGGGCGCAGGATCGGCGACCAAAGTGCCGGCATCGGCATCCAGCAACACCGTCACGCCATCGGTGACGGCGTCGATCGCATCGCCGAACGCCACGGCCATCGGCACGCCCATACCCGCCGCCAGGATCGCGACGTGCGATGTCGGTCCGCCGCCCGCCACCGCAAATCCGCCGACCTTCAGGTCCGCCAGCGCCGCCAGCTGCGACGGGAACAGGTCGTGCGCCAGTACGATCGCCCCCGCCGGCACACTGAGGGCCGCAGGTTCGGTACGGAGGATCGCATGGACCACGCGCAGGGCGACATCGCGAATGTCGTCGGCACGTTCGGCGATGCGCGCATTGCCGGATGCGCGCAGTTGCGCCTCCTGCGCCTCCGCTGCCGTCATCATCGCTGCCGCGGCGCTCATGCCGTTGGCGATCGCCGCGTCCGCGCGGGCGCGCAGATCGGGGTCGTCCAGGATGGCGCGATGGGCGTTGAGCACGCCCCGCATCTGTCCGGGCTCGGTCGCCGCCATATCCAACGCCGCGGCGACGGCGGTCAGGCCCTCGCTCAGCCGGGCCCGTTCCACCGCGACCCCCTCGCCGTTCGCCGGCAGGTCGGGCGTCGCGACGTGCAACCAATAGGCCGGTCCGATCGCCAGCCCCGGTGCCGCGGCCACGCCGCCGATCGCGCCGGGCTCCGCGACGATGGCCGGCTGGCGGACCGAAGGTGCGGGTACGGGTGCGGATGCTGGCCCGGCGTCGACCTCGGCGCTCAGCAGCGTGGCGATGGTATCAATCACCCCCGCCGCCTCGCCGCCCCGCGCCTCGATCGTCACCGGTGCGCCCGACGCCAACCCCAGCGAGAGCAGGGCGACCGGGCTGGTCGCGGCGGCCGATCGTTCGCCGCTGCGGATCGTCACGTTTGCTCCGCTCGCCCGGACCGCGGCGACGATGCGGGCCGCAGGCCGCGCATGGAGGCCGTGAGGCAGCAGGACGACGGTATCGCGGCTGACCATGTCGCCGACGATGCGGCCGGTCCCGCCGGCATCATCGGCAGCAACGATGCGGAACAGGGGATCGCCGACCGCCACCAGTCCTTCGGCCGCCACGTCGAGCAGCGCGACGCCCTCCCCTTCGATCACGATCACCGGCGTGACGGCGGAGGGGGCGGCCTGAACCACGCCATCCAGATCGAACCGGATCAGCGGGTCGCCGGCAGCCACCCGGGCGCCCGGTGTGACGAGCGGCTCGAAACCCTTGCCCTGTAAAGCGACGGTGTCGACGCCGATATGCATCAGCAGGGACATGCCGTGTCCGGCGTCCAGCGTCACGGCATGCCCGGCCGCATGGACGGTCAGCACTATTCCATCGCACGGTGCGTGCAGCGTGTCGCCGATCGGATCGATGCCGATGCCCGGCCCCATCATGCCTTCCGCGAACACGGGATCCGGCACGGCAGCGAGCGGCAGGACCCATCCTGCGAGTGGCGCCACCAGCTGCACGTCCGTCATTCGCATTCCTAATCCGGTCATCGTCGGTGCAGTGTATCGCGGCTTCGCGTACTGACAATACCTATTGCATACCATTGTGTGTCGTTGATGTGACGATCCTTTGGCACACCACCTGTCGGATGACGCGACGGCGCGCTAGCGCGCGTCCAGCGGCCGTATCTCCACGGGACCGACGATGCCCGATGGCTGCCCCGGCTCCGGTCGAACGATCAGCAAGACCGTCCGCTCGCCGGCTCCGGGCGGCAGCGCGACGTCGATCGGGCCGGTTGCCGGTCCGCCCGTGTCGGCGAGCTTGCGGCCATCGACCCACAGTTCGGCGCGCCCCGCCACGCCGGCGAACACGATGCGTCCGCCATGGGCGGCGACCGCCCGCACCGGCGCAACCCGCGCACGATACAATTGCCAGCCCCCGGCCGCCTCTGCCGGCGTCGCGGTGCCGCTGCGCACGAAGGCCCAGCTGTTGTTGTCGCCATCCGCCGGCGCCAGTGCGGGATCGGGACGGGCGGGCAGCAAGGGCGACCGGCGCCAGCCATCGATGGTGCGCAGCGCCACGGCCGGCGCAACCTGCGGCCCGGCGGCTCGCGCGATCCGGTCGATCCGCAGACTGGCGGGCGTCAGCCCCGGCGCACTGGCCCGCAACACGATCGTGCCGCGCGGCGCGGCATCTGCCTGCACGATCACCTGCGCCAGACCATTGAAGAGCGATCGGGCATCGCCCTTTTCCGGTTCGTGGCTGTTGGGATCGCCGTTGCCGACGCCGATGATGGCCGCGCCGACGACCGCGAAGCGCACCGGCAGGTTCGCGTTCGGCACGTGCCGCCCGCGTGCGTCGATCGCATCGACGGTG
Organism: Sphingomonas insulae; assembly: GCF_010450875.1. Taxonomy (NCBI): domain Bacteria; kingdom Pseudomonadati; phylum Pseudomonadota; class Alphaproteobacteria; order Sphingomonadales; family Sphingomonadaceae; genus Sphingomonas; species Sphingomonas insulae. Next base: position 2,153,631 of record NZ_CP048422.1, on the reverse strand, counting down.
ACCGGCTGCACGTCCTCGCCATCGCCCGTCATCACCCGGCGCGCCGGCGTCAACCGCAACGCCGCGGGCGCTCCGGCGGTCTCGTGCCCCGCGCGTGCGACCTCGCGTCCGCCGCGATAGGCGATCGCCTCCAATATGCCGGGTGCGTAGGACACGCGGAAACTGTTGCCCATCAACCGGTCGACCGCCGCATCCCCGACGATCCGGCCGTTCAACGAAAGGACGATCCGGTCGGCGTTGCTGGTCACCAATACCGGGATCGATTGCCCCTCCCGGCCCGGCCACGTCCAGTGCGGCGCGATCCCGACGACCGGCGCGTCATCGACCCACCCGGCGCGATGGATGTCATAGGCGGTCTTGCGGAAACCACAGAGGTCGAGGATGCCGAAGAAGCTGGCGATCGTCGGCCATGCATGCGGCGTAGGTTCGCCATGATAGTCGAACCCGGTCCACACGAAGCCATCGGCGACGAACGGCCGCGTGGCGATCTTGGCCCAGCCGCTGCGATGCGTCTCGCCCCATCCCGCCGCCTCGTCGTCCATCGACGACAGGACATGGGCGGCGGCGTCGGTCGCATAGGCGCCGCGCGTCATGAAGGCGCTGGTATCTTCCGAACTCGTGATCGGCTTGTCCGGATTGAGCGCGTGGAACTTGTCGTAATCGCCCGGATAATAGTTGAAGCCGACGACATCGACGACGGTCGAGACGTTGGCGGGGTTGAAGAACGACCCGTTCATCGCCGCCGTCACCGGCCGGCTGTCGTCCAGCCGCTTCACCGCCGCCGCCATCCGCCGCACCATCTGCACGCCCGCGGCGGTGCCCTGCATCGGTTCCTCGTTGAAGACCGACCACAGGATGACGCTGGCATGGTTGCGATCGCGCCGTACCAGCCATTCCAGCTGTGCCATGTAATCGGGCGCGGGATTGAAATTGCGGTTCTCGTCCATGACGAGGAAGCCCATGCGGTCGCACAGGTCCAGGAACGCGGTGGCGGGCGCATTGTGCGAACAGCGGATCGCGTTGCAGCCGAGTTCCTTCAGCCGCTCCAGCCGCCATGCCAGCAGCGCGTCCGGCACCGCCGTACCGACACCGGCATGATCGAGGTGCAGGCACACGCCCTTCAGCTTGACCGGCCGATCGTTGACGAACAGCCCCTGCGCGGGATCGAAACGGATCGTGCGGAACCCAACTGGTACGTGCCGGGCATCGACCACCGCGCCGCCGCGTTCCAGCGTCACCACGACGGTGTAGAGGGTCGGCGCTTCCACCGACCACAGCATCGGCGACGGCACGGGGATCGACAGGGCGAGGTCCGCCTGTTCGAGCGGCGCGATGGTCACCGGGGCGGAACGAACGCTGGCGATACTGCGCCCGGCGGGATCGATCAGGCTGGCGAGCGCGACCACATCGGCGGGTGCCGCGGCGATCGAGCGGGCGGTGACCGTCACCGGCACGTGCCATGCGTCACCGGTCCGGCGCGGGTCGCAATGCACGCCGTCGGTGACGATCGCCACGGGCGCGCGCTTGGCCAGCCACGCGTGGCGGTACAGGCCCGCGCCTTCATACCACCAGCCCTCCATCGCCTCCGCATCGACGCGGATCGCGACGACATTGGTGCGATCGCCGAAGCGCGCGAACGGCGTGATGTCGATGTAGATGCTGTTGTAGCCCGACCAATTGTGCGCCACGATGCTGCCGTTGACCCAGATCGTCGCGTTGGTGGCGATGCCGTCGAACTGCAATTCGAGATATTTGCCCTCGTCCGCCGCATCGAGGCGGAAGGTGCGGCGGTACCAGCCGATGCCGCGCGGGCGATAGCCCTGCGACGGGTTGGCGGTTTCGACGAACGGCTGGAAACTCGCCCAGTCGTGCGGCAGCGTCACCGGCGACCAGTCGCTGTCGTCATGGTCGATGGCCGCCGCACCCCTGGCGTTGCCGGCCTTGGCACGGATGTATGTTTCCTCGTGCGTCGTCGCCGGCGGTACGACGACATCGCCCTCGTGGAACAGCCAGCCCTGGTCGAACCCGATCCGCGACGGGTCGACGATCGGCAACGGCCGGGGCAAGGCATCGCCCGGCACCGGCATCGACAAGGCGCCATATCGCGACGAGTGTGCCGCTGCCGCCCCGCCGGGCAGGGTCATCGCAAGGCCTGCACCGGCGGCCCCCATCAGTTGCCGCCGGTCTATCGTCACGCCCGTATTCCCCCGATGGTCGTCGCCACCGGCGCCATGGCGCTGGTCAGTTGCACCCAATCCGCCCGCAGTCCGACGGCGAGCGTACCGCGCTCCGCCTCCAGCCCCAGGAACGCCGCCGGATTGCCCGCCGCCAGCCGCGCCGCGACCGCCGGATCCAGCCCCAGCATGCCCATCGCATTGGCCACCGCCGCCGCCATGTCGAGGTCGGACCCGGCCAGCGTGCCATCCTCGTACGAACAGATGCCGTCGCGAACGCGGATCTGCCGGCCCTGCAACACGAAATCCTTGGTCTCGGCGCCGACCGACGACATCGCATCGGTCACCAGCATCATCCGATCGATGCCCCGCGCGCGCAGGGCGATGCGCAGGACCGCCGGCGCGACATGGACACCGTCGACGATCAAGCCGCACCAGGGTCGCGGATCGTCCAGCGCCGCGCCAACCAGCCCGGGCGTGCGCTGTACCATCGGCGGCATCGCGTTGAACAGATGGGTGATCCCGCACAGCCCCGCATCGAACGCGGCCAGGGCGGTGTCATAGGGGGCCTCGCTATGCCCCGCGCTCACCCGCACGCCCGCCCGCGACAGGCGCGCGATGTCGTCGATATGCGCCAGTTCGGGTGCCAGCGTCACCATCACGCGCCCCCGGCGCGGACGCGACAGCAGGTCGACCATCTCGGCGTCGAGCAGCCGGAAGCGGGCCGCATCGTGGATGCCCTTGCGCGCGACGTTCAGGAACGGCCCCTCGATATGCACGCCGACCACGCCCGGCACGTCGGCGTCGATCGCGGCATCCACCGCATCCAGCGCCGCCGCGATGCGGTCCGGCGAATCGCTGATCAGCGTCGGCAGCAGCGCCGTCGTGCCATAGCGCGCATGCGCGGCGGTAATCGCGGCGATCCCGTCGACGCTGGTCGCATCGTTGAACAGCACGCCGCCGCCGCCGTTGACCTGCGTATCGATGAAGCCGGGCATCACCCAGCCGCCGCCCAGGTCGATGCCGTCCGCCGCATCGACCTCCAGCGGCCGGATGCTGGCGATACGGCTGCCGGTGACGACGATCTCGGCGCCCGACCAGATCTCGCCGGCAACGACGATATGGCCGTTGGTGAAGCGATGCGCGTCGCTCATAGCGTGCGCGTCACCTTGGCCAGATGCGGCGGCGTATCGGGATCGAGCCCGCGTCGCCGCGACAAGGCTTCGGCCAGGCCGTAGAAGCTCGCCAGCATCAGGATCGGCTGCACCGCCGGATGCGCGTCCAGCGCCGGCAGGATCGCGCGTGCGTCGCCGGCATGCGCCGCCAGCACCGTCGCACCCCGCCCCGCGAAGGTCTCGACCACCGCCATGACGTCGTCGCCGGCGGCGTCGCTGGTCGCCAGGGCGAGCACCGGAAAACCCTGTCCGACGATCGCCATCGGCCCGTGGCGCACTTCGGCGGCGCTGAACGGTTCGGCCTGGATCTGGCAGGTTTCCTTCAGCTTCAGCGCGCATTCCTGCGCAACGCCAAAGCCATAGCCGCGGCCGATCACGAACATCTGCGTCGCCGCGGCCAGCGGTTCGACCGCGGCGCTCCAGTCGAGCGCGACGGCGCGCTCCAGTTGCTCCGGCAGGGCGTCGACCGCCGCCTGCAACGCCGCATCGCCCGCCCAGGCCGCGACCATCGCCGCCAGACCGGCCATCGCCGCGATGCACGATTTGGTCGCCGCGACGGATCGTTCCGGTCCGGCGCTGAGCGCCAGCAGCGTGTCGGCCATGGCGGCGAGCGGCGACGTCTCGTCGTTGACCAGCGCCACGACCTCTGCGCCGCCCCTCGCATGCGCCTCGACCGTCGCGATGAGGTCGGGACTGCGCCCCGATTGCGAGATCGCGATGCACAGCGACCGGCGCGTCGCGACCGGCGCATCGAACAGCGACACCACCGACGGCGCGGCAGAGGCGACGGGCACGCCCACCATCGTCTCGATCAGATACTTGCCGTACATCGCAGCATGATCGGACGATCCGCGCGCGCAGGTCACCACCACGTCGGGCGCCGACGACCGCAGCCGTTCGCCAAGCGCGCGCAACGCCCCGCCATTGCGGGCCAGCAGGCGCGCGACGGTCGCCCCCGCCTCCAGCGTTTCCGCCCGCATCAGCGTGTCGGTCATGGTATCGCTCGTCACAGATCGCGCCCCCCAGGCGGTGTCAGGTGTCCGCAAGCTCGGCCACGAAATCGTAGCTGTCGCCGCGGTAATAGGATCGGGTGAATTCGACGGCGCGGCCGTCGCGCAGGAAACCACGCCGTTCGATCAGCAGTCCCGGCGAACCGGGATCGACGCCCAGCATCCGGGCGTGGTCGCCGCCGAACGGCACCGCACGCAGCCGCTGCAACGCGCGCGTCGGTCGATGCCCCGCCTCGGTCAACGCGGTATACAGCGAGGTATCGACGGCATCGACCGACGGCAGGCAGAAACCGGCGATGGTCGACAATTCCAACGCCATCGGCACCTCGTCGGCGAACCGCAGGCGCTGGAACCGGTAAACGGGCGCGCTCGGCGACAATGCCAGCGCCATCGATTCCTCCGGGCTGACCGTCCCCTCCGCGCGCGAGATCCAGGCGCTGCTCGGCACGCGTCCGCGTGCGATCATGTCCTCGGTGAAGGACGACAATTTGCTGAAGTTCTTCTCGACGCGGCCGGCGACGAACGTCCCCGCGCCGCGTCGCCGCGTCAGCAGACCCTCTTCGACCAGTCCCTCGATCGCCTTGCGGACGGTGATCCGCGACACGCCGTAATCGACCGCCAGATCGCGCTCGGCCGGGATCGCATCGCCACGCGTGATCACCTCGCTGCCGATGGCGTCGCGGATAAGCTGTTGCAGCTGCAGGTAGAGCGGCGAGGGATTGTCGGTACGGAACCGCCCCACTCTGCTCACGAAACTCATCGTCGACTCCCTCTTCCACGCGCCGTTGCACCGGATCGGTGCCACGGCTCGCGGAGTAGCGCCAGCGGCGCCTTGATCTACAATTGTCCTAGATTGGACTTGTGGTCAATTACCTGTCGCAGTTGCCGGACGACATCCTCGCTCGTCCGGCGCGGCATCGGGCCAAAGCCGAAGCGGTCGTCCACATCGGCATCCGCCGCCACGCTGGCGGACCCATGCAAGGCCCCGACGCCCGTCGCCTCGATCAATGCCGCGGCATTGCCGGGGTTAACTCCTGCACCGGCGATGATCTCGCACCGCCCATCGGCGCGCTCGGCCATCCGCGCGATCACGCTCGCGCCCGCCATCGCGCTCGCCGCACCGCCGGACGTCAGGATGTGTCCAAAGCCGAGCGCCACGGCCTGCTCCACCGCGGCAACCGGATCATCGACGACATCGATCGCCCGGTGCAGCGTCAGCGCCGGCCGTTCCGTGCCCAGAGTCTCGATCCAGCGCGCCAGATACTCCGTCGCCAGCCGACCGTCCCCGGTCGCGCCGAACACCAGCCCCTGCGCACCGCCCTCGACGAGCGCCCGTGCTTCCGCCGCGGCGAGCGCCAGATCATCGGCATCATAGTCGAATCCGCCCGGTCGCGGCCGGACCATCGCATGGACCGGGACACCCGCCGGCCGCGCCACCGCGAGCACCGATGCGAGCAGGCCGGCAGACGGCGTCAGGCCGCCGAGCGCTAGCGCCGCACACAGTTCGATTCGATCACACCCTCCGGCGATGGCAGCCCTCGCCCCCGCCGCCGACTCGACGCAGATTTCGAGCGTCACGGACCGGCCGTCACTTTCCCATTTCGGCATCAATACTGCTCGCTCGCCCCCTGCACTGTCGGTTTCGATCGTCGAAACCACACTTCCCGACACTTGCTTACGGCCGGAAACCGGGGCGGTTCCATGAAAATCCAATTATGACAAATTTTTTATAGGTCATTGGGTATGGATTGGTTATAAGAAAAACTATCGGAACCGATACGAGGCCAGAAAGAGGTCCGTCGTTCCGCTCTGTCGCCGGCTTCGCGGCAGCTTCGGGTTGGGGGGGACATGCGACCGGGCATGTTCCGAATAAGGAATGTCCTATGCGTTTGCGCCACGCGATCCTCGTCACCACCGCCCTTGCGGGCTTCGCCGGTAGCGCTACCGCGCAAGAGGCACCCACGACCACGGCGCCCTCGGGCACCGCCGCGACGCAGGATGCCACCGGCGCCGATTCGGGCGACGACATCCTCGTCACCGGCTATCGCGGTTCGCTGCGCGAGGCGATTTCGGTGAAGCGCAACGCGAATGCCGTCGTCGACGTCATCACCGCAGAGGACGTCGGCAAGTTCCCCGATCGCAACGTCGCCGAATCGCTGTCGCACATCCCCGGCGTCAGCATCGACCGTCGCTTCGGTGAAGGCGAAAAGGTCGCGATCCTCGGCACCGACCCCGCGCTCAATCGCATGCTGCTCGACGGCCATGCGCTCGCCTCGGCCGACTGGGGCGGCAACGACAACGATCCGTCCAGCCGTACCTTCAACTATTCGCTGCTCGCCCCCGAGCTGGTCGACCGGCTGGAAGTCTACAAGTCGCCCGAACCGCGCATCGAGGAAGGCAGCCTTGGCGGCACCGTGATCGTGCGCACCCGCCGCCCGCTCGACCTGCCCGCCAATTCGATCTTCGCCTCGGGCGGCTATTCGTATAACGACCGTTCGGACAAGGGCAACGTCCGCGGCTCGGGCCTGTACAGCTGGCGCAACGCCGACGAGACGTTCGGCGTCCTCGTCGCGGCCACCTACGACAAGCAGAACCTGACCCGCGCCGGCGTCGAATTCTTCGGCTACGACAATGCCGCACCCAATGCCGACGGCACCTACAACAGCCCGTTCGTCAACCGCGCGGCCAACGGCGCCCTGACGCTCAAGAACCCGGGCGCGACGATCAACGGCGGCACGATCGCAGATCTGTACAAGGCGGCATCGCCGTTCGGCATCAACTACGCCTATTTCCAGCAGCAGCGTGAGCGCAAGAGCCTGTCCGGCACGGTGCAGTTCCGCCCCAGCAGCGACCTGACGTTCACGCTCAACGGCCTGCATATCGACGGCAATTACAACAACTACAGCCAGTCGATGTACACCATCCCCGGCGCATGGACCGGCGACAAGCTGCAGTCGGCGACGATCAGCAACGGTGTCGTCACCGCCGCCAGCTTCGGCGCCGCGACCAGCCAGAGCGCGCAGCTCGACACGCTCGTCCGCCACACCAAGCTGAAGACCGACAACATCAACCTGTTCGCCGACTGGGAAGGCGACAATGGCGCGAAGATCGGCTTCGCGGGCGGCTGGTCGAAGGCGACCGGCGGCCGCAATCCCGAATATCTGTTTAACGTGCAGACCAAGCTGCCGTTCAGCTATGCCTTCACCAACAACAGCGCGGACGTGAACTTCACCGGCGATCTGACCAACCCGGCGAACTATTTCACCAACCCGAACAACAATCCGGCGACGATCGAAGGGCGCCCGGTCATCGTCAACGGCACGCAGCTGAATGCGGCGCAGATCGGCGGGCTGGATTACAGCGTCACCACCGATCGCGACATCTTCGGCGGCTATGACGCGACGATCCCGGTGGAATTCGGCCCGTTCAAGGAAATCCTGCTCGGCAGCCGCGTCACCGACCACGTCAACCGCATCGATGGGCGCGGCGTGAACACCTACCTCCAGCGTTCGCTGACCGGCGCGCAGCTGGGCGTCACCACGTTGGTCACGCCGGACGGCACGTTCAGCGGCAGCGGCGGCAACGGCAATGCCACCAAATACCTCAACCTGCCGGAACAGTCGGTCATCGACATCCTGGCGAACGCCATCAACAGCCCGCTGATAAAGAAGGTCGGCGCCTCGACCAAGGTCAAGGAAACCGTCGCAGCAAGCTATATTCAGGCGAATTTTGACCAGGGCGGCCTGCGCGGCAATATCGGTGGGCGTCTGGTCTACACCCGCGACGTGTCGAACTATGCGCTGTCGCTGACCACCACCGCAAACCCGAACCCGATCCCGACGCCGACCCGGACGGTGACGGACTATCTGAAGTTCCTGCCCAGCCTGAACATCGCCTACGAAATCAGCCCGAAGGTGCTGGTCCGCGGCGCCGTCGCAAAGGTGATTTCGCGTCCACGCTACCAGGATCTGGCAGCATCGGTGTCGCAGAACGACATCACCAACGATGCCGGCGGCGGCAATCCGAACCTCAAGCCGTATGAATCGACCAATTACGAAGTCACCGCGGAATGGTATCCACGCGCCGGCTCGCTGGTCGCGGTCGAGCTGTTCCGTCGCGAGATCAGCAACTACATCATCAACACGATCGCCCCGGCGACCCTGTTCAACTCGCTGCGCGCCCGTCTGGAGACCTATAACGTCTCGCAGCCGATCAACGGCGGCAAGGCCAAGGTCAACGGTGCCCTGATCTCGGCGCAGAGCGAAATCTGGGGCGGCTTCGGCTTGCAGGCGAACTACACGTATCAGGACAGCAGCACCTCGTCGGTCGATGCGACCGGTGCATCGCTCAACCTGCCGTACCTCTCGAAGCACAACGTCAACGTGATCCCGTATTTCGAGAGCGGACCGTTCCAGGCGCGCGTCAGCTACAATTACCGCACCGCCTATTTCCGCACGATCGGTCGTCTCAACAGCCGTGAGATGGTGGCGCCGTACAGCCAGCTCGACGCCTCGGCATCGCTGGCGATCACCAAGGGCATCATCCTGAGCGTCAACGCCCAGAACCTGCTCGACGAGACCTACCTGCAGTACAACGCCACCAAGGACCGTCCGACCGCCTTCTACAAGAACGGCCGCACCTTCTCGGCGGCGCTGTCGTTCCGCATGTAGGATGATCGGCGCCGGCCGGGACCTACCCGGACGGCGCCGGTCCTCCGTGTTACGTGCGGTTTTGCCCGCACGCCCGTCTCCCCGATGGACGCGTCCTCCCCTGCGGCGCGTCCCGGCCCTCGACCCCGGCCGCCGTCCCCACGGCGCCGGGGTTTTTTTAATCGTCGGGCATGGACGCCGCCGGATCGCTCCGGCAAGATACCTTCAATACCAAAACAGAACCAAGGGGCTGTCATGACGCAGAACGCCGGTATCGCGACCATCGTCGGGGGAGCGGCGCTCGCCTTGCTCGTGCCGGCCATGGCCCATGCCCAAACGGCGTTGCCGCTGCTGCCGATGCCGCAGTCGGTCGTGCGCGCGGCCGGCAGCATCACCATCGGCAATGGCGCGGCGATCGTCGCCAGCGATGCCGGCGCGACCGCTGCGGCGGCATTGCTGACCGCCCACGTCGCGGCCGAACGCGGCCTGACGCTGGTGCCCGGCGCCGCAGGTCCGATCCGCTTCGTCCGCGACCCCGCCGTCCCCGGCGACGAAGCCTATCGCCTTGCCGTCACGCCGCAGGGCATCGTCGTCGCCGCCTCGGGCGATCGCGGCCTGGTCCACGGCGCGATGACGCTCGCACAATTGCTCAGCCCCGACACCGCCTTTGGCAAGCCCGTTGCGGTACCGGCGCTCACCATCACCGATGCCCCGCGTTTCGCATGGCGCGGCCTGATGATCGATCCGGCGCGCCATTTCCTCCCCATGCCGGCCCTGCGCGCCATCGTCGACCAGATGGCGGCGGTGAAGCTCAATACGCTCCACCTGCATCTCACCGACGACCAGGGCTGGCGGGTCGAGATCAGGAAGTATCCGAAGCTGACCGCGGTCGGCGGGTGGCGGTTGCCGCCGTGGACCGGCGGCGCGCAACCGACCGAAAAGGTCGGCGGCTTCTATACCCAGGCCGAATTGAAGGAACTGGTTGTCTATGCCGCCACCCGCGGCATCACCATCGTCCCGGAGATCGACCTGCCCGGCCATGCGCAGGCGCTGGTCGCCGCCTATCCCGAACTCGGCATTCTCGGCGATGCGCCGGCGGTCAGCAACAATTGGGGGATCATGCCCTATCTGTTCAATCCGGGGCCGAAGGGCATCGCATTCGTCAAGGACGTGCTCGATGAATTGATGACCATCTTCCCCGGCACCTATGTGCACCTCGGCGGCGACGAGGCGGTGAAGGACCAGTGGCAGCGCAGCCCCGAGGTGCAGGCGCAGATGAAGGCGCTCGGCATCAAGGACGAAAATGCCCTGCAAAGCTGGATGATCGACCAGTTCGGCACCTACCTGCAATCCAAAGGCCGCCGCCTGATCGGCTGGGACGAGATCCTCGAGGGGGGCCTGCCGCCTTCCGCCTCGATCATGTCGTGGCGCGGCGAACAGGGCGCGGTGGATGCGGCGAACCAGGGGCATGACGTCGTGCTGTCGCCCGGCACGCCGCTGTACCTCAATTATTCGCAGAGCCGCCTTGCCGACGAACCGCCCGGCCGCTTCGCGCCGATGACGCTGGAGCAGGTCTACACCTACGATCCGATGCCCGCGGGCATCCCGGCGGACAAGGCGAAGCACGTGCTCGGCGCGCAGGGCAATCTGTGGAGCGAATATATCGTCACGCCCTATCAGCTCCAGCACCTCATCTTCCCGCGGGCCGGGGCGGTGGCGGAAATCACCTGGTCGCCGAAGGACAAGCGCGACTTCGCCGGGTTCCTGCCCCGCGTGCAGCGGCAGGGCGATCGCTGGAGCCGCGGCGGCATGCACGTCGCCGACAGTGCGTTCGCGGTGGATATCCAGGTCGACGGGACCCGCGGCGATGCGCTGCGCCGCAATCGGGTGCCGCTGACGCTCGCCACGCAGGTCCCCTATGGCACCATCCGCTACACCACCGACGGCAGCACCCCGACCGCCCGGTCGGCCGCTTATGGCAAGCCGCTGTCGCTGAAGTCCGGCGCGATCGTCCGCGCGGCGGCCTTCGATGCGAACGGCCATGCGACCGCCGGGATACGCAGCTTCGATACGTCGCGGTCCGCGCTGTTGGCGCGCACTAGTTCCGACATGGCCGCCTGTCCTGCCGGCGACCTTGGCCTGCGCGTGCCGCTCACGTCGGAATCGCGCGACAATGCGCCGGTGTTCAACATCAACCTGTTCGACACCTGCACGCTCTACCCCGCCGCCCCGCTCGACATCGCGCGCGGTTATACGGTCGATGTCGTCCGTCTCGCCCGCCATTACGGCCTCGCGCACGAAGCCGCGATGGTGAAGGAACACTACAACGTCTCCGACCACGGCGAATTGCTCGTCCAGGTCGGCTGCATCGCCGCGGCCAAGGCGCGGGCGGCGGGCGACAAGACGGCACGGCCGGTCGCCGCGGGCGCCTTCCCCCTCCCCGATCCCCGCACCGCGCCACAGCAGTTCAGCTTCAAGGGCACATTGCCCGCGATGGCCGGCGACCAGGACGTCTGCTTCCAGTTCACCTCGCCGATCAAGGACCCGTTCTACACCGTCGGCCGCGTCCAGCTGACGGAGGCCGCTCGATGAAGCGCGCCCCCGCCCTCGCCCTCGCCCTCGCGCTGTTGCTCACCACCTCGCCGCTCGCCGCGCGCGACACGATCCCGCTCGATCGCGACTGGCAGGTCCGGCTCGATCCGGCCGATAGCGCGGCGATCGGGGCGCACCCGCGCGAGGCGAAATGGTTCGCGGCGCAGGTGCCCGGCAGCGTCCAGCAGGACCTGATCCGCGCAAAGCGCGTCCCCGATCCGTTCATCGGCACCAACGAGGGCGCAATCCAATGGGCGGGCCTGTCGGCATGGCAGTTCCGCACCCGGCTGACCGTGACGCCCGCGATGCTCGCGCACGGCCACCTCGATCTGGTGTTCGACGGCCTCGACACATTTGCGGCCGTGGCCGTCAACGGCCGGCCGTTGCTGAAGGCGGACAATGCCCACCGCCGCTGGCGTGCAGACGCCAAGCCGCTGCTGCACGTCGGCGCGAACGAGGTGCTGGTCAGCATCGCCTCGCCGATCAGGACGTTGCAGCCGATGGTGATGAAGGAGGCGCATCCGCTTCCCGGCGAATATGACAGCGCGTTCGGCGACGAGCCGAAGGGCGTGCAGACCAGCCCGTATATCCGCAAGCCGAAATACCAGTACGGCTGGGATTGGGGTCCCCGCATCGTCACCACCGGCCTGTGGCGGCCCGCCCGGTTGGAGGCATGGGACGACGTCCGGCTCGACCACGTCCGGGTCGCGCAGGATGCGCTGTCGGATGCGGAGGCGCGGCTGACCGCCCATGCCACGATCGTCGCCGACACGACGAAGGCGGTGACGCTCACCACCACCGTCACCGCGCCGGACGGAACCCGTGATACGGTCCGGCGCAGCATCACGCTCGTCCCCGGCAGCAATCCGGTGACGATCCCGTTAACGATCGCGCGGCCGCAACGCTGGCAGCCCGTCGGCTATGGCGCGCAGCCGCTCTACACCGTCGCCACGACGCTGGACGGCGACACGCAGACGCGGACCATCGGTCTGCGCACGGTGACGATCGATCGTAAGGATGGCGCCTTCGGCTTCGTCGTCAATGGCACGCCGATCTTCGCCAAGGGCGCCAACGTCATCCCGTTCGACAGCTTCCCCGCGCGCGTCGATCCCGCCGAACCGGAAAGCCTGTTGAAGGCGGCGCGCGACGCCAACATGAACATGGTCCGCATCTGGGGCGGCGGCTATTACCTCGACGACGCCTTCTACGCCGCCGCCGACCGGATGGGGCTGATGGTATGGCAGGACTTCATGTTCGGCGGGTCGGTGACGCCCCCCGACGCCGCGTTCCGCGCCAATGTCGCGGCGGAAGCCGACGAACAGGTCGCACGGCTCGGCGATCATCCCTCGATCGTGATCTGGGCGGGCAACAACGAAGTGCTGTCCGGCTGGGAAAACTGGGGCGACCGCAAGGCGTACAAGACGGCGATCGGCCCCGACCAGCAGGAACGCATCGGCACCGGGATGGCGGTGCTGTTCGATCGCGTCCTGCGCGGCGCCGTCACCGCGAACAGCCCCGGCACACCCTATATGCCGGGATCGCCGTCGAGCGACTATGAAGGCCCGGTCGATACCGACGCCAACGGCGACCGCCATTTCTGGGACGTCTGGTCCGGCAGCAAGCCCGTCGAGACGTATCTCGATTCCTGCCCGCGCTTCATGAGCGAATATGGTTTCCAGTCGATGCCGACGATGGCGACCATTCGCGGCTTTGCCGGCAAGGGCGCGCTCGATCCCGACAGCGCGGTGATGAAGGCGCATCAGAAGTTCCTGGCCGGCGAGGGCAACGCCCGGCTGCGCCTCTATCTCGACCAGCGGCTGCGGCCGGCGAAGGATTTCGCCGACTTCGTCTATCTGACGCAGGTCAACCAGGCGCAGGCGATCGGCCTTGCCGCGCGCCATCATCGCGCCTGCCGGCCGGTGACGATGGGATCGCTGTTCTGGCAATTGAACGACGTATGGCCGTCGATCAGCTGGGCCAGCATCGATCATCTCGGCCAATGGAAATTGCTGCAATATGAGGCGAAGCGGGCATTCGCGCCGCAGGCGATCGTCGCCGAACGCCGCAATGGCAGCACCCGCATCGCGCTGGTGTCCGATGCGACCACGCCGGTCGAGGCCACGTGGCGGATCGTCGTCCGCGACATGACCGGCGCGACGCTCGATACCCGACAGGCGGACTTGACGCTGGCCCCGCTCAGTGCGGCCACCGTCGCGACGCTGAGCGATGCCGACCTGTTCGGCGCGGCCGACCCGGCGAAGAGTTACGCCGTCGCCGAACTGATGGTGAGGACGGATGTGCCTGAAGCATTCCGCACCGACCGGCGCGTCGTCAGCCGCACCCTGATCGAACGCCTCCCGCCGAAGGACATGGCCTATCCCGACCCCGGCCTCACCCTCCGCCGTACCGGCGACACCGCGACGATCACGGCAAAGAACCTCGCCCGTGCGGTGATGGTCGACATGGGCGATACGACGGGTCAGGCGAGCGACAGCGGCTTCGACCTGCTGCCCGGCGAGAGCGTCACGGTGACCTTGTCCGGAAAGCAAACCCCCGTGCTGCGCACGCTCGCGCGATGATCGCCGTCCCCTTCACTTCCCCGGCGAAGGCCGGGGCCAAGATGGGCGGCCGTGGGTGTTCGCCAGTGGCGGTTTCCCGACTAGGCCACGGCCCCCGCCGGGGAAGCGAGGGGCGATGGTCACGCGAAGGCGCGATGGCGCGCAGAAAGGGGATTCACGCGGAGACGTGGAAGCGCGGAGGGGCTGCGCCCGGAACGCCTGACGTGTGTCGTCACGATGGTAGTCGAGCCTGCGTTGGCTTGGACGATCCTCGTAAGCAGCCGCCATGCTCGCCCGCATCCGCGCCTTCCCTCCGCGTCTCCGCGGCTTCGCGTGACCGACACTTTCCCCTCGCGCGCCGTCGCGTCTTCGCGCGCACCCCCAAAACGGGACCGACAGCATGATCCCCGCCCTCCTGTTGCTCGCGCAGGCCGCCGATCCGGTGACCGCCGCCATTGCCGCGATGAGCCCCGAGCAAAAGGCGGCGCAATTGCAAAGCACCGCCCCGGCGGACGCGCAGGCGAACCTGCCCGCCTATGACTGGTGGAACGAAGGGCTGCACGGCCTCGCCCGCAACGGCCGAGCGACCGTATTCCCGCAGGCGATCGGCCTTGCCGCGACCTGGGATGTCGACATGATGGAGCGTGTCGGCACCATCGTGTCGACCGAAGCACGCGCCCGGTTCAACGCACAGCCGGTGGCCACCGACCGCCGCATCTATCAGGGCCTCACCATCTGGTCCCCCAATATCAATATCTTCCGCGATCCGCGCTGGGGCCGGGGACAGGAAACCTATGGCGAGGACCCGTATCTGACGGGCAAGCTCGGCGTCGGCTTCGTCCGCGGGCTGCAAGGTCCCGACCCGCGCCATCCGCGCGTCATCGCCACGCCCAAGCACCTCGCGGTGCACAGCGGGCCGGAGGCGGGACGCGACGGGTTCGACGTCGACCCCTCGCCGCGCGATCTGGAGGCGACCTATCTGCCCGCCTTTCGTCGCGCAGTCGTCGAGGGCAAGGCGCAATCGCTGATGTGCGCGTACAACAGCCTGCACGGCACGCCGGCCTGCGCCGCGTCCTGGCTGATGAACGATCGCATCCGCCGCGACTGGGGCTTCACCGGCTTCACCGTGTCCGACTGCGACGCCGTGTCGAACATCCACGCCTTTCACCATTACCGGCTCGATGCCGCCGGCGCCGCCGCCGCCGCGGTCCGGGGCGGCACCGACCTCAATTGCGGCACCGCCTATGCCGCCTTGCCACAGGCACTGGCGAAGGGACTGGTCAGCCAGTCGGAAGTCGACACCGCCCTTGCCCGCGCGCTGCGCGGCAGACAGGCGCTCGGGATCGCATTCGGTGCCACCAGCCCCTGGGCGCGGATCGGCTCCGATCAGGTCGCGACCCCGGCGCATCGCGCCACCGCGCTCGAAGCGGCCCGCAAGTCGATCGTCCTGCTGCGCAACGAAGCCGGTCGCCTGCCGCTCGCCAGGGGCACGAGGATCGCCGTGATTGGTGCCGATGCCGACGACCTGGGCGTGCTGCAAGGCAATTACCACGGCACCGCAGTGAACCCGGTGACGCCGCTCGACGGCCTGCGCGCCCGCTTCGGGCCCGCCAACGTCGCCTATGCGCAGGGCTCGCTGCTCGCCGAAGAGGCGGCTGTCGTCTTACCCGAAACCGCGCTGCGCAGCGATGGCCAGCCCGGCCTCCACGCCACCTATACCGCGAACGGCGCCCCGGTGGTCCGACGGGATCGCCGCGTCGACTTCGACCTCAACCGCGCGGCGCCCGCTCCCGGCCTGCCCGTCACCGGCTATCGCGCCCGCTGGACCGGCACCTTCGTGCCCCCCGGCCCGGGGCGATACCGCCTGATCCTCGACCAGTCCCCATGCTGGAAGGATTGCACGGTCCACGACCGCGCCACGCTGACGCTCGGCGGCCGGCTGCTTCACGACGGCGACCTGCCCAGGGGCCGTGTCGAGGTCGCGGTCGACAGCGACGGCACGCCGCAACCGATCGACCTGACGCTCGACCACCGTTCTGAGGACGAAAGCTTCCGCCTGCTCTGGATCCCTCCGGCCGAGCCGTTGCTGGCACAAGCGGTTGCGGCGGTGCGCGATGCCGACGTCGCCGTGGTGGTCGCCGGCCTGTCGCCCGACCTCGAGGGCGAGGCGCTGTCGGTGCAGGTCCCCGGCTTCGTCGGCGGCGATCGTACCGACATCGCGCTGCCCCTGCCGCAGCAACGGCTGCTCGCCGCGCTGAAGGCGACGGGCAAGCCGATCGTCCTCGTCCTCACCAGCGGCAGCGCGGTGGCGGTCGATCCCGGCTCCGCCGACGCGATCCTCGCCAATTGGTATCCGGGCGAAAGCGGCGGCACCGCGCTCGCCGACGTCATGTCGGGCGCGGTCAATCCGGCAGGGCGCCTGCCGGTCACGATGTACCGCGCGACCACCGACCTGCCCGCCTTCGTCGATTATGGCATGAAGGAGCGGACCTACCGCTATTTCACCGGCACGCCGCTGTGGGGGTTCGGCCACGGCCTCAGCTACACGCAGTTCGCCTATGCCAGCCTGCGGGCGCCTGACAGCGTCGCCGCTGGCGGCGACCTGCGCATCGAAGCGATGGTGACCAACGCCGGCGCGCGCGACGGCGAAGAGGTGGTGCAGGCCTATCTGGTCCCGCCCGCACCGCCAGAGGGCGGGTTCACCGATCCCGTCCTGCAACGCCAGCTGGTCGGTTTCCAGCGGGTGGCGATCGCACGCGGCAAGACGGCACGCGTCGGCTTCACGCTCGATCCGCGCGCGATGAGCATCGTCGATCGCGACGGCCGTCGTCACGTCGTGCCGGGTGCCTATCGCCTGTGGATCGGCGGCGGCCAGCCGGGCGATGGCCCCGGCCGGTGGTTCGATTTCACCGTGAGCGGCACGGATACGGAACTGCCGAAGTGAACCGCCGCGATTTCCTCGCCGCCACGGCCGCCACAGCTGCGGCAGCGGCGACCCCGACGCGCGCCGCACCGGCATTCCCGTCGCAACGCCCGGCGCCGAAGGATCGCCGCTTCGCCAGCCCGGCGGTGGAGCGCGAAATGGCTCGCGTCACGGCCCGGATCGGCGATGACAAGCTGCGCTGGATGTTCGGCAATTGCTACCCGAATACGCTCGACACCACCGTCGCCATGAGCACGATCGACGGCCGGCCCGACGCATTCGTCATCACCGGCGACATCAAGGCGCTGTGGCTGCGCGACAGTTCGGCACAGGTGAAGCCCTACCTGCATCTTGCCAGGAACGCCCCGGAACTGCGTCGCCTGTTCCACGGTCTGATCGCGCGCCAATCGCGCTGCATCCTGATCGACCCCTACGCCAATGCCTTCATGGCGGATCCGACCGCCAAATCCGACCTCGAATGGTCGCAGGCCGACGAGACGGTGATGAAAACGGGCATCGCAGAGCGGAAGTGGGAGATCGATTCGCTTTGCTATCCGATGCGGCTCGCACACGGCTATTGGCGGGCGACCGGCGATGCCGCCCCCTTCGATGCGACCTGGGCGGAGGCGGCACGCGCCAGCATCCGCACCTTCCGCGAACAACAGCGCAAGGACGGCCCCGGCCCCTACAGCTTCCGCCGTTCCGCACCGCAGCCGACCGAGACCCTGCTGTGGGGCCATGGCGCACCGACCAGGCCGGTCGGTCTGATCCATTCGGGCTTTCGTCCATCGGACGATGCCTGCCAATATCCGTTTTTGATCCCGAGCAACCTCTTCGCCGTCACCGCCCTGCGCGAACTGGCAACCGTCGCGGGCGAGGCGTGCAACGATGCAGCGCTGGCGCAGGACGCGACGGCGCTCGCCGCGGAGGTTCAGGCGGCACTCCTGCTGCATGGCACGATGCGGCTGCGCGACGGCAGCGAGGTGTGGGCCTATGAGGTCGACGGGTTCGGCAATGCCATCTTCATGGACGACGCCAACGTCCCCAGCCTGTCGGGCCTCGCCTATCTGGGTTGCGTCGATTCCGCGGACCCGCTGTGGCGGCGGACGCAGGCGGCGTGCTGGAGCGCCGCCAACCCCTGGTTCTTCCGTGGCAAGGCCGGTTCCGGCATCGGCGGTCCTCATGTCGGGCGCGGCCAGATCTCGCCGATGTCGCTGATCGTCCGCGCCCTGTCGGCGGGCGACGATGACACGATCCGCACCGCGCTGCGCACGATCCGCGATACCGACGGTGGCACCGGCTTCATCCACGAAAGCTTCGATCAGGACGATCCCTCCAAGTTCACGCGCGCCTGGTTCGCCTGGGCGAACGGTCTGTTCGGCGAACTCGTCGTGCATCTCGCCGCGACCCGGCCCGCCCTGCTGAAGGCACCCTTATGATCGATCGCGCCATCTCGCGCCGCACCCTGCTCGCCGGAACAGCGGCCGTCGGCCTGCCGCTGCCCGCATTCGGGGCAGCGGCGGCGGCGGCGGGCAAGCCGAACCTCTTCGTCGGCACCGGCGGCCATGGCCACACCTATCCCGGCGCGACGTTGCCGTTCGGCATGGTGCAGCTGTCGCCGGACACCGATGTCGAACGCTGGGATGCCTGCTCGGGCTATCACCGCACCGACACGTCGATCATGGGATTCAGCCACACGCATCTCAGCGGCACGGGCATCGGCGACATGCTCGACGTGCTGGTGGTCCCGACCGCGGTCGAGCGCCGGGATGCGCCCGTCCAGCTCCAACCCGGCCCGCTCGACGATCCCGATGCCGGCTATCGCCAGCGCTTCACCGCCGAACATGCCGAACCCGGCTATTATCGCGTCGCGCTGGAAAGCGGCGTGCGCGCCGAATTGACCGTCACCGAACGAACCGGCTATCACCGCTATACCTTTCCGGCCGGTGCGGGCCGCATATTGGTCGACCTGTCGCACCTGATCCTCGACACCTCCGACCAGCCGCCGCTCGTCACCGAGGCCAGCCTGCGGCTCGATCCCGACGGGACGCTCACCGGCAGCCGCACCGTGCACCGCTGGGCCAAGGGCCGCCGCATCCATTTCGCGATGCAGCTGTCGCGAACGCCGACGCGCATCACCTTCTACGGCGACGGGGACGTCGAACAGCCGGCCGGCACCACCGCCGTCGCCGGTCGTCGCCTGAAGGCACTGCTGCACTATGACGATGCCGGCGATGCGCCGATCCTGATCCGCTGCGGCATCTCCGGCGTCGATGTCGCCGGCGCACGCGCGAACCTCGCCGCGGAAGCGCGGGCGTGGAACTTCGACGCCGTCTGCGCCGCCGCACGGCGACGCTGGGCAGAGCAGCTCACCACGATCACCGTCGCGGGCGGCACGCCGGATCAGCGCAGCATCCTGTCCTCCGCCCTCTATCACGCCCTGCTGGCGCCGACGCTGTTCTCCGACGTCGACGGGCGCTACGTCGGGCTCGACCGGCAGGTCCATCGCGTGCCGCGGGGCGGTGCCGCCTACAGCAGCTATTCGCTGTGGGACACCTATCGTGCGCTGCACCCCTTGCTGACGATCGTCGCGCCCGACACGGCGCAGGCTCTCGTCGCCGACATCGTCCGCCAGACGCAGCAGAGCCCCTATGGACCGCCGGTCTGGCCGCTGCAAGGCGTCGAAACCGGCACGATGATCGGCTGGCACGGGGTTGCGGTCCTTGCCGAAGCGCAGGCGAAGGGCATTCCGGCCGATTACGCCGCGGCATGGCCGGCCATCGCCAGGCGCAGCTTCGATTTCACCGCCCCCGACCTCGACAACAGCAAGGGGCGCGACCTGTACGACGCCGAGGGGTACGTGCCGGCTGACGCCTGGTTCGAAAGCGTCAGCCGGACACAGGAATATGCCTATGACGACTGGGCATCGGCACATCTGGCCCGCGCCGCGGGGAAGGCCGCCGACGCCGACCGGCTGCTGAAGCGATCGGGCAACTGGCGCAACGTCATCGACGGCAAGGCGGGCTTCGCCAAGCCGAAGTTCGCCGACGGCAACTGGTGGAGCCCCTATGATCCGATCCAGCTCGGCCACATGCCAAAGCCGTGGTGGCGCGACTACACCGAGGCGAACGGCTGGCAGGCGACATTCCTCAACCAGCACGACGTCTACGGCCTGATCGCTCACATGGGCGGCGATGCGGCGTTCGAGGGGCGGCTCGACGCGTTGTTCGCCGCGCCCTCGACGCTGCCTGCCAACGCGCCGCCCGACATCAGCGGGCTCGTCGGGCAATATGCCCATGGCAACGAACCCAATCATCACGTCGCCTACCTCTACGCCTATACCGGCGCGGCGTGGAAGACGCAGGCGATGGTTCGACGCCTGTGCACCGACATGTACCGGAACGACCCCGACGGCATCATCGGCAACGACGATTGTGGCCAGATGAGCGCGTGGTTCGTGCTGTCGTCGCTCGGCTTCTACCCGGTCGATCCGGTCGAGGCGGCGTATGTCTTCGGCTCGCCCCTGTTCGAGCGCGTGACCATTCGCCTGCCCCGCGGCCAGCGCCTGACGATCGAAGCGCCGGGCAACACCGCCGACACGCCCTACGTCCGCTCGGTCACGTTCAACGGCCGCCCGTGGACGAAGAACTGGATCGCGCACGCCGACCTGATGAAGGGCGGCCGGCTGGTCTTCACGATGAGCAGGACGCCGGTGAAGACCTTCGGCCAGGCCAAGGCCGATCGCCCGCCGTCGAACGGCCATGGGGCGGTGTGAACCATCGCCCCACCTTCCCCGTCACCCCGGACGTGTTCCGGGGTCCACCGCGCGGCAGGTGTCCCGGCTTCAAGCGCCGCCCGCACGCTGGTGGACGGGTGGACCCGGAACACGTCCGGGGTGACGTAGGGAGTGGGGACAGGCCCGCTCTCCCCGACAATCGCATGCCAGCCGCCAACACCGGAGCCACCCCGTGACCGACCTCTCCCGCCGCACCCTCATCGCCTCCGGTCTCGCCGCGACCGCGACCGCCACGCCCGCCTTTGCGGCCACCCCGCCGGCATCCCCCCAGCCATGGGGCGCCACGCCTTCCAAACGCCAGCTCGCGTGGCACCAGCGCGAACGCTACGCCTTCGTGCATTTCTCGATCAACACGTTCACCGATCGCGAATGGGGCTATGGCGACGAAAGCCCCAGGCTGTTCGATCCCAGCGATTTCTCCGCCGACCAGATCGTCGCTGCGGCCAAGGCCGGCGGCATGACCGGCATCGTCCTCACCGCCAAGCACCATGACGGCTTCTGCCTGTGGCCGACGATGCTCACCGAACATTGCATCCGCAACAGCCCGTACAAGCAGGGCAAGGGCGATATCGTCCGCGAAATGGAACAGGCGACGCGCCGCGCCGGCCTTGCGTTCGGCCTGTACCTCTCACCTTGGGATCGCAACCATCCCGAATACGGCCGTCCAGCCTATGTCGATTACTATCGCAAGCAGATCGTCGAACTCTGCACCCGTTACGGCGAATTGTTCGAATTCTGGTTCGATGGCGCCAATGGCGGCGACGGCTGGTACGGCGGCGCGAAGGAAACGCGCACGATCGATGCGCCGAAATATTACAACTGGCCCTCGATCATCGCGCTCGTCCATCAGCATCAGCCGATGGCCTGCACCTTCGATCCGCTGGGCGCGGACATCCGCTGGGTCGGCAACGAGGATGGCGTTGCCGGCGATCCCTGCTGGCCGACGATGCCGGACCACGCCTATGTCCAGTCGGAGGGGAACAGCGGCGTGCGTGGCGCGCCCTTGTGGTGGCCGGCGGAAACCAACACCTCGATCCGCCCCGGCTGGTTCTACCATTCCGACGAGGATGCGAAGGTGAAGACGCCCGCGCGCCTGATCCGCTTCTTCGATGAATCGGTGGCCCGCGGCACCAACATGCACCTCAACCTGCCGCCCGATCGCCGCGGCCGTATTCCCGACCACGACGTCGCGGTGTTGAAGAGCTTCGGCGATGCGATCCGCGCCAGTTTCGCCACCGATTTCGCGCAGGGTGCGGTCGCCAGCGCCACCGCCACCCGCGGCGCTGCCTTCGCACCGGCGAAGGTGCTCGACGGGGATCGCGACAGCTATTGGTCGACGCCCGACGGCGACGCCACCCCGACGCTGACGCTGGACCTGCCGCCGGGCCGCAGTTTCGACCTGATCCGGTTGCGCGAACATCTGCCCCTCGGCGTCCGGGTGACCCGGTTCGCGGTGGAGGCGGAGGTCGGCGGCGCGTGGCAGCGGCTCGCGACGCACGAATGCATCGGCGCGCAGCGGATCATCCGCCTGGCCACACCGATCACCGCGCGCCGCGTGCGGCTGGTGATCCTCGAAGCCCCCGCCTGCCCGGCGATCAGCGAGATGTCGCTGTTCCGCAGCGTCGCGCCGGTCGCCGTCGCCGCGCCGCGCGGCACCGATACCGCGGTGCTTTCGCCGCGCGACTGGAAGGTCTTCGCCGCCACTGCCCCCGGCGCCGAAGCGCTGCTCGACGGCGACGGCTCCACCGTCTGGAGCCAGCCCGCGCCCGCCACGACCCCGGCGAGCGTCACGCTCGATCTCGGCACCGCGCAACGGGTCGCCGGCTTCAGCCTCACCCCTGGCGCCACCCCGACAAGGTCAGCGCGCCGCCCCGCGGCTATCGCGCCGAAACCAGCGTCGACGGCAAGACGTGGACGCCCGCCGCAGAAGGCGAATTCCAGAACATCGCCTACGCCCTCTCGACGCAGCGCATCCCGTTCACCGCGCCGCGCGCCATGCGCTACCTGCGCCTGATCTTCGCCGCTACCGCGGTGCCGGCGCAGAAGCTGGCGATCGCGGATGTGGGGGCGTTCGCGCGGTAGCCGCTCGCCGCGTCATTGCGGGCGCAGCGCGGCAATCCAGGGGTTCTGGTGCAACCCTGGATTGCTTCGCCACGCTTGCAATGACGCGCGGCTAAATCCCCTCGGGAACCACCTCGCGCCCACCGGCCTCCAGTTCGCGCGTCAAGTCGGCGAGGCAGGCGTCGACCAACGCCGCGTCGGGGCTGCGCACGACGAAATTGGCGCCGGTGCGCCCGTCGCGGAAGAACGGATAGGACCCGATCGATACGCCCTCGTGCACCTTTTCCGTGGTACGCAGCAGGTCGGCGACCTCGCTCTCGCCGACCCAGCAGCCGATCGTTCCCGACACCACCGGGCGTCCGCCCTCCAGCGTCCCGGTCAATCCGTCGAGCATGCCGGCGGTGATGTGCGGCACGCCCGCCATGATGAAGACGTTGCCGATACGGATGCCGGGCGCGCCCGACACCGTGTTGACGATCAGCCCCGCCCCCGCCGGCACCCGCGCCATCCGCGCCCGCGCTTCGGTCAGCCCGCCGCGCGTCGCATAATATCGCTCCAGCACCGCCAGCGCTTCGGGATGATGCTCTACCGCGACGCCCAGCGCCTCGGCGATCGCATCGACGGTGATGTCGTCGTGCGTCGGCCCGATGCCGCCGGTGGTGAACAGGTAATCGTTGCGTGCGCGCAGCGTGTTGACCGCCTCAACGATCGCCTGCGTCCGGTCGGCCACCACCCGCGCCTCGGCCAGCCGGATGCCCTGTACGTTCAGCCAGCTGGCAAGCTGCGCGATGTTCTTGTCCTGCGTCCGGCCGGACAGGATC
Organism: Sphingomonas insulae; assembly: GCF_010450875.1. Taxonomy (NCBI): domain Bacteria; kingdom Pseudomonadati; phylum Pseudomonadota; class Alphaproteobacteria; order Sphingomonadales; family Sphingomonadaceae; genus Sphingomonas; species Sphingomonas insulae. The sequence goes on along the minus strand of NZ_CP048422.1, from coordinate 2,129,872 downwards.
TCGTCGCCGATCACGATCAGCGCGGCGGTCCAGATACGGTCGGGCTGCGTGCGATCGGGATCGTTGGCCTGCTCCATCGTCCTGCCATAGCCTCGCAAAAACGGTCTCGCCATGCTATATCGCCGCGATGACCGAATACGTGACCGTCACTTCAGACGCGCCGGAAGGGCGCACCGGCGCCATCAAGCTGCATGGCCCCGCCGCCTTCGCCGGCATGCACAAGGCGGGACGGCTGGCCGCCGAAACGCTCGACATGCTGACCCCGCACATGGTGCCGGGCGTCGCCACCGCCGAACTCGACCGGCTGATCTACGATTTCATCGTCGCCGGCGGCGGCGTGCCCGCGACGCTCGGCTATCGCGGCTATACCCATTCCACCTGCATCTCGATCAACCATGTCGTCTGCCACGGGATCCCGAGCGAGAAGACCCTGAAATCGGGCGACATCGTCAATGTCGACGTGACCCCGATCGTCGATGGCTGGCATGGCGACACCAGCCGCATGTACCTGATCGGCGACGTGCCGCTGAAGGCGCGGCGCCTGGTCGAGGTGACGTACGAATGCCTCATGCTCGGCATCGAACAGGCAAGGCCCGGCGCACACATGGGCGACGTCGCCAACGCGATCCAGCGCCATGCCGAAAAGCACCGCTACGGCGTCGTCCGCGATTTCTGCGGCCACGGCCTGGGGCGGCTGTTCCATGACGCGCCGGAGGTCGTCCATGTCGGCAAGCCCGGCACCGGGCCCGAACTGCGCCCCGGCATGATCTTTACGATCGAACCGATGATTAACATCGGCCGCCCCGACGTGAAGCTGCTCGACGACGGCTGGACCGCGGTGACGCGCGACCGCTCGCTGTCGGCGCAATTCGAACATTCGATCGGTATCACCGAGGATGGCTGCGAGATCTTCACGCTTTCCCCCGCCGGTTTTCACCAGCCTCCCTTTTCCTGACGGACATTCGGCTGCGGGTGACGCGTTCACCGCATCCCACCAGCCGAAGGACCCGCCCATGACCGACGACGATGACGTGCGCGCCGACCGGCGCGGCCGGGCCGTGCCGAGCGGCCGGCTGTCCCGGCTGGGCGCGTTCGGGCGCATGGCCGCCGGCGTCGGCGGCGGCGTCGTGGCAGAGGGCGCGCGCCGGATCGCGGCGGGCGAACGACCGCGCATGGGCGACATGCTGCTCACGCCTGCCAATGCGGTGCGCGTCGCCGACCAGCTCGCCCATCTGCGCGGTGCGGCGATGAAGCTCGGGCAGATGATATCGATGGATGCCGGTGACATGCTGCCGCCCGAACTGTCGACGATCCTCGCCCGGCTGCGCAACCAGGCGCATCACATGCCGCCGCAACAGCTCGACAAGGTGCTGACGGCGGAATGGGGCCGCGACTGGCGCCGCCGCTTCGCGCATTTCCAGGCGCATCCAATCGCCGCCGCCTCGATCGGGCAGGTCCATCGCGCCCGCCTGCCCGACGGCAGCGAGCTTGCGATCAAGGTGCAATATCCCGGCGTCAAACAAAGCATCGATGCCGACGTCGACAATGTCGCGACGCTGCTGCGCGTCTCAGGCCTGCTGCCCAGGACGCTCGATATCGCGCCGCTGCTCGGCGAGGCGAAGCGCCAGTTACACGAAGAGGCGGATTATATCCGCGAAGGCGCCATGCTGACCCGCTATCGCGATCTGCTCGCCGATGCGCCCGCCTTCGTCGTTCCCGCCCTGCACGAGCCGCTGACGACCCCGCGCGTGCTGGCGATGACCTATGTCGCCGGCATGCCGATCGAGGCGCTGGACACGGCGGAGCAACCGGTGCGCGATGCCGCCATGCACAGCCTGATCGGCCTCGTCCTGCGCGAATTGCTCGACTGGCGGCTGATGCAGACCGATCCGAATTTCGCCAATTATCGCTGGCAGCCGGAAACCGGTCGCATCGTCCTGCTCGACTTCGGCGCGGCGCGCGAAATCCCTGCCGAGACCGCCGATGGCTATCGCGTACTGCTCGCCGCCGGCCTGTCCGGAGATCGGGATGCCGTCCGCGCAGCGGCGATCGCCGCCGGCTTCCTCGGTGCCGCCGCCGCCGCCGCGCATCGTCCGCTGGTCGATGCGATGATCGACGTCATCCTCGACAACCTCAATCGACCCGGTCCGTTCGATTTCGGCGATCGCGCCTTCGTCGGCGTGGTGCGGGAACAGGGCATGGAAATGGCGCGCGACCGTACAACATGGCACCTGCCGCCTGCCGACACGCTGTTCGTCCAGCGCAAGATCAGCGGCACCGCCCTGCTCGCCGCACGACTGAAGGCGCGCGTCGACATCCGCGCCATGGTGCAGGACAAGATGTGAACCGCATCACCCATGGCGCCGGGCCGGGCCGTCCTTCGGCACCGATGCTCGACGTCGATCTGCAATGGCAGGCGGGCAATCGGGTGGCGGCGATAAGCCTATCCCGTTCGAAGCCGCCTGACGCGATCGCGGCGTCGTCCGCCTCGAACGGCCGGCCCTAGCCCCCGCCAAATCCCTGCTGGCTCGGTCGCGATGCCCTGGGCACGGATGTCCGCGGTCGGCAGGGATCAGCGGCGGCTGCGACGTGCTTCCGCCTGACGCGCCGATGCGATCGTATCGACCACCATTTCGTAGAATGCGGGCGAATAGCCCACCGCCAGGAACGCCTTCACCTCGACCGATGCGATCGAATAGCCGCGCTTCCAGCTCAGCACCGCGATCCGGCGCAGCGCCTCCAGCTTGGGATCGGCCAGTCGCGGGCTGATCCGCACGCCGAACACCAGCTCCAGCCAGCGCGATAGCCGTCCCGGCTGTCGCAACGTCGCCAATCCGTCCTGTCGGGCGATGCCGATCACCGATCGCTCCAGTTCCGTCAGCACCGGTCGCTCCTCCTCCGTATCGACGGCGACCGTGTCGCACACCAGCGTCAGCGAGGGCCGCACGGGCGCGGTCGCACGCGCATAGCCGGCGTTGCCGGGCTCGGCGAAAGCAAGAAAGGCCATGGCGTCACTCCCTCGTCGGATCACAGGCAGGCGTGCCGCATCCGTCGTGATGCAGCACCCTAGCGCCGGTTTGTTGCTACCCTTTTGCCGCCGATAACCGGCATGCGTCCGGATGTTCCCGAGAAGCCACGGCGTTTCGCCGCCGCCAGCTTCTATACTGGACGGTATAGAAGCAGCGCCGACGTTCGTCAAATCGTTTTGTACCGCTTGGTAACGAAAAGTGCGCGGTGACGCCTACACGGGTGTCAGCGCGCTCTTTGCCGCTGCCGCGCACCGATACCGCGCGACGCTGCGTTCTTCATAGGCGGGCACCAATACCGTCGATACGGTGCGGAAATCCGCCGTCGCCGCCTGCCGGTCCAGCGTCAGCAATATATAGCCCTTGTGGTCCTGATCGCAGAACAGCACCTCGTCGTTCGCCTCCTCGATCAGCTTGCCGATGCCCGGCAGCAACGATCCGTAGGACGGGCTGGTCACCGCCGTCGCGCCGAATTCCACCGCGACGGGGCCCTTCGCGTCGTCGTGCAGCACGTTGGCCCAGGCCGCGTGGCTGTCGCCGGACAGGACGATCGGCTTCGATCCCGCACGGCGGAACGCCTGGTACAACCGCTCGCGCGCCGGCGGATAGCCGTCCCAGCTGTCGAAATTGAACGGCAGGCCGGCGCGATACGACGCGATCGACGCGGCCAGCCGGTCCCGCCACATCGCCGGCAGCTTGGCCATCGTGTCGGCGAACCGCACCGGCCCCAGCTGCCGTTCGATATCCGGCCCCGCGACCTTCGCCATCACCACCTGATTGCCGAGCACCTGCCACGGCTTGTCCGCCTTCACCGACGCGGCGAGCACCCGCTCCAGCCAGGCCTGCTGACCGGCGCCGAGCAGTTCGCGCTTCGGCAGCGCCCGTTCCGCCATCATCGGCGCGTAATCGGCGGGGGCGATCCCCGCTCCTTTCGCGGCGACCTGCCGGGACCGGGCGAGCAGCCGCGTCTCCACCATCGCCAGCGTGGCGAGATCGCCGAACTCGAACGACCGGTTGATGGCTTCCCACGGCTGGCCCGGCAATGGATCGCGGATCGGCATCCATTCGAAATAGGCCTGCATCGCCGCCGCCTTGCGTGCCTTCCAGTCCCCCTCCTTGGCGGGATCGTGGTTCTCGGCGCCGCCGATCCAGTCGTCGTTGGCGACCTCATGGTCGTCCCACACGCAGATGAAGGCGGCGCGGGCATGCGCTGCCTGCATGTTGGCATCGCGCTTCACCTGCGCATGCCGCGCCCGATAGTCGGCAAGCGTCACGATCTCGTGCGCCGGCTCCACGATCCGGCCGATCTTGCGGGCGATGTCCGCGCCATAGCCGTCCGCACCATATTCATAGATGTAATCGCCCAGGTGCAGCACCGCATCCAGCCGCGGCTGCCTGGCGATCGCGTCATAGACATTGAACAACCCGCCACCGTACAATTGGCAGGATACGACCGCGAACGTGACGGTGTCGGTCGCACCCATCGGCAACGTGCGGAAGCGTCCGACCGGGGAACGTGTGCCGTCCTCGCTCTCGAACCAATACCAATAGTCCGTGCCGGCCTTCAGCCTGGTCGCGGTGGCCTTGGCCGTGAAGTCGCGGGCCGCCCGCGCGGTCGCCTTGCCGCTGGCGACCGGCTTGCCGTCCGGCGCGGTCGCGACATGCCAGGTCAGCGCCACGTCGCCCGTCGCGTCCGCCGCGGACGGCGTGGCCCGTGTCCACAACACCGCTCCATCGGCGGCCGGATCGCCGCTCGCCACGCCATGGTCGAACCGGACTGCGGTTGCCGGTCGCGCCGATGCCATGTTCGGCAGCCCCAGCGCTGCACCAGCGCCGAAGAGTCCCAACGTTTCGCGGCGGTTGATCGTCATGCTGCATTCCTTCGAAGGTCGTCGCCGGCGCGTAGGATCGGGCAGTGACGATACGGCGACGCCTGGATGACAGTCCCGCGACGCAATCGTCACGCCCGGGTAACGTCATCGACGCACGTTCGTCATCCACGGCCCCTATCGCCCGGTCCAACGACATCGGGGGACCATCCATGACCTGCTTCTTCACGCGCCTGGCACTCGCCGGGCTCGCCGCCACCTGTTCGACCGCCTCGATGGCGCAGGCGACCGTACAGGCCGATCCGGCGCTCCCCGCCGCCGAAACGGATAACGAGATCATCGTGACGGCGCAAAAGCGCGAACAGCGGATCGAGGATGTCGCGGTGACCGTCACCGCGCTGACCGGCGCGCGCATGGCCCAGATCGGCGTATCGGAACTGGACGAAGTCGCCGCCTTCATCCCCGGGCTGCAGGTGCAGGAACAGAGCGCCAACAACCCCGGCCTCGTCATCCGCGGCATCACATCCGATTCCGGATCCGCGCAGCAGGGCGCGCGCGTCACCCTTTATTATAACGGCGTCGACATCAGCCGCTCGCGCGGGGCGTGGCAGGACCTGTACGACCTCGAACGGATCGAGGTGGTGAAGGGGCCGCAGGCGACGTTGTTCGGCACCGCCGCCGCCGTCGGCGCGATCAGCCTCGTCTCCGCCCGGCCGGTCGCCGGCACGCATGCCGGCCTGGACGCCAGCTACGGCAATTACGACCGTACGCAGGTGTCCGGCTTCATCAACGCCGGCAACGACACGCTCGCCGGCCGCATCGCCTTCGCCTATAAATATCGCGACGGCTATGTCCGCAACATCGCCGGCGATCCCAAGGTGCCCAACCAGAATCAGGGCCAGGTCGATCAGGACGATCTCAACGGTCAGGATCAGCGCGGCATCCGCGGCTCGCTGCGCTGGCGGCCGAACGATGCGATCACCGCCGACCTCGTCCTCACCTACGACGGGCAGCGCAATCCCGGCACCGCGTTCAAGAGCCGCGCCTTCGCGCCGACCGGCGGCCAGACGGGCGATTACGGCTATGCCGAACTGTCCGGCTCGCCCTTCTCGCAGTCCGTTCTCGGCAAGCGCAAGCTGGGCCTCGATCGCAACGTCTACGACGCCAATTTCACGTTGACCGCACAGCTGTCGCCGGGTGTCACCTTCACCACCGTCAACGGCTACCGCCGCTTCGATGCGCTGGAAACGTTCGATGCCGACGGCGGCCCCGCCTGGTATCTGGAATTCGCCGAGGACGCCAAGGGCGACCAGTGGAGCCATGAAAGCCGCTTCGCCTTCGAAGGGCCGAAATATCGCGCCGCCTTCGGCTGGAACGCCTTCTTCGAAAACGGCTATCAGCGCGTGCCCTTCTCCACGGAGGAAGGGACATATCTCGCCTGTTCGGTGACCGGTGCCTATGCCGCGATCCGCCAGAACCTCAACCGCGCCGGCCTGCCGACCGGCCCCGCCTGTGTCGCCGCCAACGGCACGATCCCCGCCACCCGCGCCACCGCGCTGCTCACCGGCGGTCGCGCGACCGTCATCCCCTATGCCGCGGAATTCGCCAATTACGGCAACAACGACACCTATTCGGTATTCGCGGACGCGACCTGGATTCCGACCCCCGCCGTCGAACTGACCGCCGGCGCCCGTATCCTGATCGAGGATCGCCAGTCCGGCTACACCTCGACCCAGCCGGATTCGCAGATCCTCGCCGGCCTCGGCGTCTTCACCAGCCTGCTCGGCACCGCCAATACCAAGGGGGTCCGCTACGAGGCGGAGGAAAGCTTCATGGCCATCCTGCCGCGCTTCAACGCGCTGGTGAAGCTCACCGACGACGTCAACCTGTACGGCACGATCAGCAAGGGTCGCCGCTCGCCCGTGGTGCAGCTCGGTGCCAGCCGCATCGTACCGACCAGCGTCGCCAACGCCGGCTCGATCCCCAACCGCCAGGTCATCCCGGAGGAAAAGGTCTGGAACTACGAAGGCGGCATCAAGGGTCGGGTCGGCCCGTTCAGCGGCGCCGCCTCGGTGTTCTACCAGACGTATGACGGCTTCCAGGTCTCGATCACCGAAAACGGCGTCACCACGACGCGCAGCGCCGGCTCCGCCAACAACCTTGGTGTGGAACTGGAGGGCAACCTGCGCCTCGCCAACGTCCTCTCTCTGTTCGGCACCTTCGCCTATATCGACGGTGGCATCGGCAAGGACGCCAGCAACGGCGTGTTCGCCGGCAACCGTTTCCGCCTCCAGCCCGCCTATACCGCATCCGGCGGCGCCACGCTGCGCCTGCCATTGACCGATCGCGCCACTGTCTATGCGACCCCCACGGTCACCTATCGTTCGAAGGTGTTCTTCGAACTGCCCAACAGCGCCGCGATCTCACAGGGCGGATACACGCTGGTCAACCTGCGCGCCGGGGTGGATTTCGACAATGGCCGCTACACGCTAGGCGGTTTCGCCCGCAACCTGACCAACAAGAGCTATCTGATCGACGCCGGCAACACCGGTGGCGGCTTCGGCGTGCCGACCTACATCGCCGGCGAACCGCGCTTCTACGGCGCGGAGGTCGGCTTCCGCTTCTGACCGCGAACCGCGTCCGGGCGGCCGGTGCCGCCCGGACGCGGGATATCGGCGGACCCCAGCGCGTTGTTGTCGGCGAACACAGGAGGTCATGCATGCCCGACAATGCCGCCGACAGCGCGCCGGTCGATCCCGAACGCGACCGTCAGGACAAGCCGTTCGACCGCAAGGACGGCACCTACGGCCTGGACTATGACAAGGAGAGAGAGGCCGCGTCCGGCGCGCAGCGGCCGAGCGGCACCGTCGGCGCCAGGCCGGGCGATGCGGGTCCGCCCCGCGATCCGGCCATGCCGCCCGAAAACGGCCGCCGCGCCTCGTTCGATCCCGCGACCGGCGCCGTCCACGGCAGCGGCAGCGGTGCGGGCGGCGGCGGCAATCCGGGCGAGGATTTCGAAAGCGACCCCGCCGCCGGCGACGGATATCCGATCACCGGGGGCGAGGGCTTGGCCAAGGGCGGTGACACCGACCTGGGCCCGCCCGATCGCGACGAATGACCTTGGGCGCGTTGCCACCCGCAAGTCGCGACGCGCCCATCATCGCACCCCGGTCCCCAGACAAGGTCGCGATCAGGCGGCAGGCGGCGCCAGCAGTTCGGGCTCGAGCAGGCGGTGCAGGTGCACGACGACGAACTTCATCTCCGCATCGTCGACCGTCCGCTGCGCATTCGCGCGCCACGCCTTTTCGGCGCTGGCATAATCGGCGAAAATCCCCACCACTTCCAGCTTGGAGGGGTCGGCGAATTCGAGGGTCCGGGGGTCGTTGACACGACCGCCGAAGACGAGGTGCAGCTTGCTCATGCGCATGTCCCGGGTGAGAGGTTCAAGTCACCGCACTAGCGTGTTGCGCTGCAATATTGAACCCCAGAAGGCACGGGGCCGTCGTTTGCCGACGACCCCGCATCGCTCCTATGCCTTGTTCGCGGCCCCCTTGGCAGCGGCCGATCCGGCACTGGTCGCCGCCTTGGCGATGCCCTGGAATAGCGACTTCACCTGATCCTTCGCCGCGTCCCTGGACAGGCCGGCATTCTGCAACTCGCTGTTGCCGGCCTCGCGCGCCGCCTGGAACGCACTGCGCGCCCGCGCGCTCAGGCTGCGCCCGACCGGCGCCAGCAACTCCTTTTCCTTCGCCGATCGCGGAATCAGCGCGCCGGCCAACGCGCCGATCGCGATGCCTCCCGCCACGATCGCCAGCGGATTGGTCTCGATCGCATTGGCGGTCGCCCGCGCGGCGTCGGTGGCGGCGTGTTTCGCATCGTCGATGCGATCCTGCGTATGCGCGTTCATCGGAATATCCTTGAAAGAGTTAGTCGTTGGGGCCGAGGCCGCGTTCGTGATTGCGATACCCCGGCTTGTGCTTGGGCTTGCGCCGGAACAGGCTGGCGATGCGATGACGGGCGAGGAACAGGCCGGCGATCGCGGTGGCGCCCGCAACGGCGCCGGGGTTGCGCGCTGCCGTGTCGAGGCTCGCCTGCGCCGCGGCCCCGCCCTTGTCGGCAACGTCGCGCGCCGCCTGCAAGGCCAGCGCCTTCGGATTGAGCTTCACCTGCAGCTTGCCGACCGTCGCCGACAATCGCTCCCGCGCGATGGCTGCCTGCGCCTCCGCCTCGGCCAGCCGGGCGGCCGCATCGAGGCCGCTCATGCCGATGTCCCCGGCGCCAGTCGTCCCTTGCCGACGATCGCCAGCACGGCGGCGATCGCCAGCGTGCCGACCACCACCGCAGCGGTCGCCAGCCAAGGCCCGATCACCGTCGCCAGGCTGAGGATCAACCCGACGAGCAAGGCGATAAGTGCAGCCAACGCGAGCACGCCCGCCACGACGAAGAACACCGCGGCGTTCTTGTATGCACTCGCCCGCTCGCCGATGCGCGCCTTGACCAGCGCGACCTCGGCACTCGCCAATCCGCGCGCGTCCTCGACGAACTGCGAGACGAGGGCGCCGATGCCCTCGTCCTCCGTCACCGGCTCGATCACCGCCATCGACCGGGTCAGGCCTTGTCGCTGTCGATGCCGGACTGGACGAGGCGGGCGATCGCAAAGCCCAGCGCCGCGGCTACCCCGACTGCCACGCCCGGACTCTTGCGCACGAACTCGCGCGCTTCGTCCAGCAGCTGGTCGACGTCCTTGTCCTTGATCTGCTCGGAGAAGCTCGACACGGCGCCTGCCGCCGAGCGCGCATATTCGCCATATTGCGCGCCGAGCTTCTCATCGACCTGCCCGGCCGCATCGTTGATCATCTGCGACAGCTGATCGAGCCCGCCGACCGCACGGTCCTTGCCGGTGTCGGCCAGCGTACGGATCTTGTCGGTCGCCTGGCTGCCGTATTTGGACGAATAATCCTTCACGGTCTGCTTCGCCTGCTCGGTCCTGCTGCCGCTATCGTCGGGCTCGAAATCGACGCCGGAATTTTTCAGCGGCGCCGCCGGCGTGAAATCGGTTGAGGCTGGCGGCGACGTGATGTCGCCTTCGGTGATCGGTTTCAGGTCGTTATCGGCCATGACGCGCCCTTTTCGGTTGTTCGACACCATCAACCCCGGTCCACCAAGCGCGGTTCCCTGAGGGTTCAGGAGATTGCCGCACTGCGTCGGGCAAGGTACAGGCGCCCTCACAGCCCCAAGACCTAGGAGCATCGTTACGTGACCGCAATCATCGACATCCATGGCCGCCAGATCCTCGACAGCCGGGGCAATCCCACCGTGGAAGTCGACGTGTTGCTGGAAGACGGCAGCTTCGGCCGCGCCGCGGTGCCATCGGGCGCCTCGACCGGCGCACACGAGGCGGTCGAAAAGCGTGACGGCGACAAGACGCGCTGGGGCGGCAAGGGCGTCGACGACGCGATCGAGGCGGTGAACGGCGAACTCGTCGAAGCACTGATCGGCCTCGATGCCGAAGATCAGGCGGACCTCGACCGCACGATGATCGACCTCGACGGGACCGAGAACAAGGGCCGGCTGGGCGCCAACGCGATCCTCGGCGTCAGCCTCGCCGCCGCCAAGGCCGCGGCCGAAGCGCGCGGCATGCCGCTCTACAAATATGTCGGCGGCGTCGCGGCCCATGTTCTGCCGGTGCCGATGATGAACATCATCAACGGCGGCGAACATGCCGACAACCCGATCGATTTCCAGGAATTCATGATCGTCCCCGTCGGCGCCGACAATATCATCGAGGCGGTCCGCTGCGGGTCGGAGATTTTCCACACGCTCAAGAAGGCGTTGCATGACAAGGGGCTGGCGACCGGCGTCGGCGACGAGGGCGGCTTTGCCCCCAACATCGCCTCGACCGAGGAGGCGCTCGGCTTCATCATGCAGAGCATCGAACGGGCGGGCTATACTCCCGGCGACGACGTCATGCTCGCGCTCGATTGCGCCGCGACCGAATTCTACAAGGACGGCCGCTACGATATCTCGGGCGAAGGCAAGATCCTCGAAAGCGGCGCGATGGCCGAATATCTTGCCGACCTGACCCGCCGCTATCCGATCTTCTCGATCGAGGACGGCATGAGCGAGGACGATTGGGAAGGCTGGAAGGCGCTGACCGATCTGATCGGCGACAAGGTCCAGCTGGTCGGCGACGACCTGTTCGTCACCAATCCCAAGCGGTTGAAGCGCGGCATCGACGGTGGTTACGCCAATTCGCTGCTGGTGAAGGTCAACCAGATCGGCACCCTGACCGAGACGCTGGAGGCGGTGAACATGGCGCACCGCGCGCGCTACACCGCAGTGATGAGCCACCGTTCGGGCGAGACCGAGGATGCAACGATCGCCGACCTGGCGGTCGCGACCAACTGCGGCCAGATCAAGACCGGCAGCCTCGCCCGGTCGGACCGGCTTGCCAAGTACAACCAGCTGATCCGGATCGAGGAAGAGCTGGGCGATGCGGCACGTTATGCCGGCCGCGACGTTCTGAAGGCTTGATCGCGGCGACGTCGCAAGCGAGGATGCGGACCATGGCAAGGGCAACGAAGACGTCGGCGTTTCGCAGAACGATGCGCCGCGCCGCGCTGCCCGCGCTTGGCCTCACCATCATGGCGTTCTTCGGCGCCTATGCGGTGCTCGGCCCCAACGGCATCCTCGCCTATGGCGACTATAAGAAGCAGCTGGCGCGGCGCGAAAAGCAATTTACCGTGCTGGACCAGAAGCGCGCGGTGCTGAAGAACCGCGTCGCGCTGCTCGACCCGGATCACGCCAATCCTGACATAGTCGATGAAATGGTGCGCAAGGAATTGAACGTCGCCCACCCGGACGAGGTCATCGTCCCGCTGAAGTGATCGAGGCGGAAGCGTTGGGGCGAGGTGATGGCCAGATGCGCCTGTACCGCCTGTTGGCCCGAGGGCTTCCGAGGCTGACGGACATCGGTCGCCCGATCGCTGAATTTTGCGGTGACGAGGGTTGCTACCCGCCCGTCGTCGCGAGCAGGCCCCGTCAGGGCAAACACCCCCTCGTCAATGCGACCGTAGCCTCGTCATTGCGAGCGTAGCGAAGCAATCCAGGGCGTCCTGGTCCAACCCTGGATTGCTTCGCTGCGCTCGCAATGACGGGGGAGGGCAGCCTCACGCCACCGTCCCATCGCCAGACCTACCGACTAAAAAACGAAACCCCCCGAAGCCACGAAACGCGGCTCAGATGAACTCGATCTTCGACACCACGTAATAGCGGTCGCCCGCCGGCACCGACACCTCGACCTCTTCATCGACCTTGCGCCCGATCAACGCCCGGCCCAGCGGCGAATTGTAGGAAATGCGGCCGGTCTTCGCATCCGCCTCGGTCTGGCCGACGATCTGATACTTCACCGGCTTGTCGTCGTCGTCGAGCAGCGTCACCGTCGCGCCGAATACCACCTTGTCGCCCGACAGGTCGCGCGGGTCGATGATCTGCGCGCGGGACAATTTGTCCTCGATGTCGCTGATCGTCGCCTCGTTCTGGCCCTGTTGTTCCTTTGCCGCATGATATTCGGCGTTTTCCGACAGGTCGCCATGCGCACGGGCTTCCTCGATCGCATCGACGATCAGGGGACGTTCCGCTTTCAGACGCTTCAGGTCCGCGGTGAGCTTTTCGTAGCCCTCCTGGAGCATCGGCATCTTTTCGACGGTCGCCATATCTACGTCCCCAATTCACTCTTTCCCCGCGCGAACCCGCTGGGCTCGCCCGCACACATTTCATTATGTCGGGATCAGTTGTGCGACTGCGAATAGTAGGATTGCAACGGCCTGACTTCAAGATGCGTCACCCCGATTGCCGCCGCCGCCTGCACGCTGGCGGGCGCGGTGGTGAAATACGGGATCTTCTGCGCCAGCGCCGCCTGACGGATCGGCTTCGAATCCTTCAGGCTCTGCCATCCCTCGGTGGTGTTGAAGATCAACGTCACCTCGCCGTCCATGATCCGATCGAGGATGTGCGGCCGCCCCTGCGCCACCTTGTTGACCTTCTCGACCGCCAGTCCCGCGGTTTCGAGGAAATCGGCGGTGCCGCCGGTCGCCAGCACCTTGAAGCCGTGCGACAGCAGCGACTTCACCGCCGGCACGATATGCGGCTTGTCGCCGTCCTTGACGCTGACGAACGCGGTGCCGCCGGTCGGCAGCACGGTTCCGGCCCCCAGCTGCGACTTGGCGAAGGCGGTGGTGAAATCGGGATCGATTCCCATCACTTCGCCGGTGCTCTTCATTTCGGGCGACAGCACCGGATCGATGCCGGGGAAGCGGTTGAACGGGAACACCGCCTCCTTCACCGCATAATAGGCGATGTGCCGATCGATCGTCGGCAGGTCGCGCAGCATCTCGCCCGCCATCACGCGGCTGGCGATCTTGGCGATCGGCACGCCGATCGCCTTGGCGACGAACGGCACGGTCCGCGACGCGCGCGGATTGACCTCGATCAGATAGACTTCGCCGTCCTTGACCGCGAACTGGATGTTCATCAGCCCCTTGACCGACAGCGCATGCGCCAGCGCGATCGTCTGCCGCTCGATCTCGGCGATCGTCTCGGGGGTCAGCGAATAGGGCGGGATCGAACAGGCGCTGTCGCCAGAATGGACGCCGGCCTCCTCGATATGCTGCAACAGTCCTGCGACCACGACCTCCTCGCCGTCGCAGATCGCATCGACGTCGACCTCGATCGCATCGCGCAGATACTGGTCGATCAGCACCGGGCTGTCGCCCGACACCTGCACCGCGGTCTGGATATAATCGTCGAGCTGCTGGAGCGAATCGACGATCTCCATCGCCCGCCCGCCCAGCACATAGCTCGGCCGCATCAGCACCGGATAACCGATCCGCTCCGCCGCCGCGACCGCCTCGTCGCGGCTGCGGGCAAGGCCGTTGGCCGGCTGCTTCAGCCGCAGCTTGTTGACCAGCGCCGCGAACCGCTCGCGATCCTCCGCCAGATCGATCGCATCGGGCGACGTGCCGAGGATCGGGATACCCGCCTTCTCCAGCGCCCGCGCGAGGTTCAGCGGCGTCTGCCCGCCGAACTGCACGATCACGCCGACCAGCTCGCCCTTCGACTGTTCGACGTGCAGGATCTCCAGCACGTCCTCGGCCGTCAGCGGCTCGAAATACAATCGGTCCGACGTGTCGTAATCAGTGCTGACCGTCTCCGGATTGCAGTTGACCATGATCGTCTCATAGCCCGCATCCGCCAGCGCGAAGCAGGCGTGGCAGCAGCAATAATCGAACTCGATCCCCTGCCCGATCCGGTTCGGGCCACCACCCAGGATCACCACCTTGCGGCGGTCGGACGGCATGCTCTCGTCCTCGGGTACGCCGAACGACGGCGCCTCGTAGGTCGAATACATGTACGGTGTCTTCGCGTCGAACTCCGCGGCGCAGGTGTCGATGCGCTTGAACACCGGCCGCACGTTCAACCGGTGGCGCAATGCGCGCACCTCTTCCTCGGTGACGCCGCCGGTCATCGCGACGACCGCATCGTGGATCAGGCCCGATCCGCGCGCGATACCGCGCTCCATGCCGCGCAGGTTCGCCGACTTCAGCGCCAGATAGGCGAGCCGCTTGTCGCTGAAGCCCATCGACTTCAGCCGGCGCAGGCCCGCCGCCTCGATCGGCAGTCCGTTGGTGCAGACCTCCGCCTCGGCCGCGACGATCTCCTCCAGCCGCTCGACGAACCACGGATCGAACTTCGCGATGGCGTGGATCTCGGCGACGGTGAAGCCCTCGCGCAGCGCCTGCGCCGCGACCAGCAGCCGGTCGGGGGTCGCCACCGCCAGCGCCGCCTCGATCTCCGCACGCGGTGCGCCGACCAGCCGCTCGACCGCGTTGAAGCCCGACAGGCCCGTCTCCAGCCCGCGCAACGCCTTCTGCATGCTCTCGTGGATATTGCGCCCGATCGCCATCACTTCGCCGACGCTCTTCATCGCCGTGCCCAGCACCGCCTCGGCGCCCTTGAACTTCTCGAACGCGAAGCGCGGGATCTTGGTGACGACATAGTCGATCGTCGGCTCGAACGACGCCGGCGTCGCGCCGGTGATGTCGTTGGTGATCTCGTCCAGCGTATAGCCGACCGCCAGCTTGGCGGCGACCTTGGCGATCGGGAATCCCGTCGCCTTCGACGCCAGCGCCGACGATCGCGACACCCGCGGGTTCATCTCGATGACGACGAGGCGGCCGTCCTTCGGATTGACCGCGAACTGCACGTTCGAACCGCCTGTTTCGACACCGATTTCCCGGAGTACCGCGATCGATGCGTTGCGCATGATCTGATATTCCTTGTCGGTCAGCGTCAGCGCCGGCGCGACGGTGATCGAATCGCCGGTGTGGACGCCCATCGGATCGACGTTCTCGATCGAACAGATGATGATGCAATTGTCCTTGCGGTCGCGCACCACCTCCATCTCATACTCCTTCCACCCCAGGAGCGATTCCTCGATCAGCACCTCGGTGGTCGGCGACGCGTCCAGGCCCTTCCTGACCATGTCGACGAATTCGGAGCGGTTGTAGACGATGCCGCCGCCCGACCCGCCCATCGTGAAGCTTGGGCGGATGATCGCGGGCAGGCCGGTGATCTCCAGCCCCGCCATCGCCTCCTCGATCGTATGCGCGATCGCGGACCGGGCGCTTTCCAGCCCGATCTTCGTCATCGCATCCTTGAACTTCAGCCGGTCCTCGGCCTTGTCGATCGCCTCGGCATCCGCGCCGATCATCGTGACGCCGAACTTCTCGAGCGTACCGTCATGGAACAGCGCGAGCGCGGTGTTGAGCGCGGTCTGCCCGCCCATCGTCGGCAGGACCGCGTCGGGGCGCTCCTTCTCGATGATCTTGGCGACCACGGCAGGCGTGATCGGCTCGACATAGGTCGCGTCGGCCAGCTCGGGATCGGTCATGATCGTGGCGGGGTTCGAATTGACGAGGACGATGCGATAGCCCTCTTCCTTCAATGCCTTGATCGCCTGCGTGCCCGAATAATCGAACTCGCACGCCTGCCCGATGACGATCGGCCCCGCGCCGATCACGAGAATGGAGGAGATGTCGGTACGTTTTGGCATTACTTGTCTTTCGGAGCTTGCTCGTTACCGACGAGGCCTATGTTCGTCATATCGACCACTGCGCTGATCTTCCCCAGCACACATTCGATCTTGGTCAGATCTGAGTCAGGATTGGCCTTGAAGACGACTTCACGGCCTCGCAACTCAACCCAATTTCGAGGCGCGTGACACGCATCAGCCATCGCGTTCAGACGCGTCTGGCTTATCCGACGGCGTGTTGGGGAGCGAGGTTGAGACGCAGCCTGCACCGCAAGGGCGAGCAACGCACTCATGATGCCTTCCGATCGAGCGACCCGACAAACCGCTCGAACAGATACAGGCTATCCTGCGGCCCGGGACTCGCCTCCGGGTGATATTGCACGCTGAACGCCGGCCGATCCGTCAACTCCAGCCCCGCATTCGACCCGTCGAACAGCGACACATGCGTCTCGCGCACGTTGGCAGGCAGGCTGTCCCGCTCCACCGCAAAGCCGTGGTTCATGCTGGTGATCTCGACCGCGCCGTCGCTCAGCCGCTTGACCGGATGGTTGGCGCCGCGATGGCCCTGGAACATCTTGGTCGTCGTCGCGCCAACCGCCAGCCCCAGCAACTGATGGCCGAGGCAGATGCCGAACAGCGGCTTGCCGGTGTCGAGCAACCGCCGGATCACCGGTACCGCATAGTCCCCCGTCGCCGCGGGATCGCCGGGGCCGTTGGACAGGAAGATGCCATCGGGCGACAGCGCCATCACCTGCTCGAACGTCGCCTCCGCGGGCAGCACCGTCACCTTCGCGCCCGCATGAACGAGGTTGCGGAAGATGTTGTGCTTGCTGCCATAATCGATCGCGACGACATGCGGGCGCCCGTCCCCGTCGCCGCCGCCATAGCCGAACCCCAGCCGCCACGGCCCGCCCTCGCGGCCCTCGCCCCAGGCGTAATGCGTCTCGGTCGACACGCTCCGGGCAAGGTCCATGCCCTCCAGCCCCGGCCAGCCCTGCGCCATGGCGAGCAGCGCGTCGAGGTCGAACACCCCGTCCGCCGCATGCGCGACGACGCCGTTGGGCGCGCCGCCGCTGCGGATGCGCCGCGTCAACGCGCGCGTGTCGATCCCCGACAGGCCGATGCGGGCATGCCGCTGCATCCACCCGTCCAGCCGCTCGACCGCGCGGAAGTTGGACGGCGCGGTCACGTCCTCGCGCACGATCATGCCCAGCGCATGCGGCGCATCCGCCTCGATATCGTCGGGGTTGGCGCCGACGTTGCCGATGTGGGGGAAGGTGAAGGTGATGATCTGCCCCGCGAACGACGGGTCGGTCATGATCTCCTGATACCCGGTCATCGCGGTGTGGAAACACACCTCGCCCACCGCAGCGCCTTCTGCGCCGAAACCGCGGCCCCAGGCCACGTCGCCGTTGGCGAGGACCAGGACACCCGTCGCGCCGTCGGGCTGAGCCGAAGCGTTTAGGGCAGGCATGGCAATGGGCTTGGCGTCGGCCATGGCTTGGCGGGCACTCCTCAAGGTTTCGTCTATGTCGCTAAGTGGCGCCCGCTAGACCCCTGCCCCCGTGAGGTCAACCGGTTCACGGGAAGCCGTTCGTCCGCTAGGCTGACCCGCTTCACCCGCAGGTACGAGAGTTTCCCCATGATTCGCGACGACATCAAGGCCGCCCAGGTCACCGCCATGAAGGCCGGCGACAAGGAATCGCGCAACGCGATCAGCCTGATCCAGGCCGCGATCAAGAACCGCGACATCGAATTGCGCACCGGCGGGGCGACCCCCGACGACGATGCGATCGTGGTCGAGGTGTTGCAGAAGATGGTCAAGCAGCGCCGCGAATCGATCGCCATGTACGAAACGGGCGGCCGCCAGGAACTCGCCGACGCCGAAAAGGCGGAGGTCGCGGTGATCGAACGCTTCCTCCCCGCGCAGATGAGCGAGGCGGACACCACCGCCGCGATTCTCGCGATCAAGGCCGAACTCGGCGCCACCGGCATGAAGGACATGGGCCGCGTCATGGCCGAACTGAAGGCGCGCCACGCCGCCAGCCTCGACATGAGCAAGGCGAGCGGCCTCGTGAAGGCGGCGCTGTCCTGATCCCCGCCGTGAATCCTTGCCGGGGGTCGGCCCTGCACCGATCCCCCGCCCGCTTCGATGCCGGAACATAGGGCTGTCCTACACGGAACAAACCGTGCATGTCGGGCCGCCCGGCTGTTTCTCATCGTCGATCCCGCCTCTTCCCTTGGCCGGGCAGGTCGCATGCCGGAAAGGCGTTGCGGACGCGACGTAGTGTCAACTTCGGCAACTTCCGCGCGCCCCCGCCCCCAGATTTGCCGCGCGGTGCGGCATCGTTCATGGTAGAATCGCCCGCATGAGCCTGTCCCCCCAGTTCCTCGACGAGTTGCGCGCCCGCACCTCGCTGTCGGCACTGATCGGCAAGACGACCAAGCTGCAAAAGGCCGGCCGCGAAATGCGCGGCTGCTGCCCGTTCCACAACGAAAAGACCCCGAGTTTCTACGTCAACGACGACAAGGGGTTCTATCACTGCTTCGGCTGCTCCGCGCATGGCGATGCGATCAAGTGGATGACCGATCAGCGCGGCCTGCCCTTCATCGATGCGGTGAAGGAACTCGCGCAATCCGCCGGCATGGAAATGCCCGCACAGGATCGCGCGTCCGCCGCCCGGGCCGAACGCGCAAAGGGTCTGCACGATGCGATGGCGGATGCTGCGACCTGGTTCACCGAACAGCTGAACGGCATCGCCGGCAGCGAGGCGCGCACCGTGCTGGCACGGCGCGGCATCTCGGCGGACACCGCCCGCACCTTCGGCATGGGCTTTTCCCCCGACAGCCGCGGCAAGTTGAAGACCGCGCTCAGGGAATACGGCGACCCTGCGCTGGTGGAATGCGGCCTGCTGATCCAGGTCGAGGGGAAGGACCCCTACGACCGTTTCCGCGGCCGGTTGATGATCCCGATCCGCGATGCGCGCGGCCGGACGATCGCGTTCGGCGGCCGGGTCATCGGCGAGGGCGAGCCGAAATATCTGAATTCCCCCGACACGCCGCTCTTCGACAAGGGCCGCACGCTCTACAATCTCGACCGCGCCGCCCCCGCCGCCCGCAAATCGGCGCGCGTGCTGGTGGTCGAGGGGTATATGGATGTCATCGCGCTGGCGCAGGCCGGCATCCACGAAGCCGTCGCCCCGCTCGGCACCGCGCTGACCGAGGCGCAGCTGGAACGATTGTGGCGGATGGTCGACGTGCCGATCCTCTGCTTTGACGGCGACAATGCCGGTCAGAAGGCCGCATTGCGTGCGGCGGCGCGCGCGATGCCGCTGCTCGGCAACGGCCGCAGCCTGTCGTTCGTCACCTTGCCGCAGGGGCAGGACCCGGACGATCTGGTCAAGGCCGGCGGCGCGCAGGCGATGGAGGCCCTGCTCCAGCAGCCGCAGCCCTTGGTCGACAGGCTGTGGCAGAGCGAGGTCGCCGCCGGACCGCTGGATACGCCCGAACAGCGCGCCGGCCTGAAGCAGCGGCTTGCCGAACTCGCCGCGACGATCGCCGATGCTTCGGTCCGCCGCGAGTATGAGAATGATTTCAAGAATCGCTTCTACGAACATTTCGCGCCGAAACGCCGCGTGTTCACCCCCAATGCGCCCCGCCCGCAGGGCAAGCGCGGCAGCGATGGCCAGTGGAAACAGCCGATCGCGCCGCCGACGGAGGATGTGAAGGCCTTTCACGCCGCCGGGATCGACCGCGTGCTCGCCAAGGCTATCCTGGCCGGACTGATCCGCCACCCGATCGAAATCGCGCGCCATATGGAGGTGCTGGGCAGCCTGAAGCTGGTCGGAGGGCCCCTTGGTCGCCTGTTCGAAGCGGTGGTCGATGTCGCGCTGGAGGATCAGGCGCTTGATAGCGTCCGCCTGCGCACCATATTGGCACGTAGCGGTTTCGATTCAGTCGCGAGCGATTTGCTGAGAGCCGATACGATGCCCTATTCGTTTACGCAGAACGGCGGTGATCCGGACCGCGCCCGAGCCGACCTCGACGAGGCGATCGCCATCATGGTGGCACGGCCCGAGGTCGATCTGGCGTTGGGAGAGGCGACTGCCTCTATGCAGGCGCACTTCACCGACGAGGCGTTCGAACGGCAAGTGGCATTGGTGAAAGAGAAACAGGCGTTGGAGCTTCGGCTTGCAAATTTGGTGCAGTCGAACGAAGACGCCCGAGCGTTGGGATCCGAGGGCAATTGATGGCGAAAGTTAACGGTAACGGTGGCGATGAGGGTGGTGACGTGACCGACGCACCGCTGATCGACCTCAATGATGCCGATATCAAGAAGCTGGTCGCCCGTGCCAAGAAGCGCGGGTACATCACCTACGACCAGCTGAACGAGGCGCTGCCGCAGGACCAGATGTCGTCCGACCAGCTCGAGGACATCATGTCCGCGCTCAACGAGATGGGCGTGAACATCGTCGAGAACGAGGAAGCCGGCGAGGACGGCGACGAGAAGGAAGCGCAGGAAGACGACGAGGCGGAGACGCCCGAAGTCGATGGCGACGGCACCGCCGCGCCCGCGCTGGAGACGAAGAAGAAGGAAACCGTCGATCGTACCGACGATCCGGTTCGCATGTACCTGCGCGAGATGGGCGCGGTCGAACTGCTGAGCCGCGAGGGCGAGATCGCCATCGCCAAGCGGATCGAGGCGGGTCGCGACACCATGATCCTCGGCCTGTGCGAATCGCCGATCACCTTCAACGCGATCATCGATTGGTCGACCCAGCTCAACGAAGGCACGATGCAGCTGCGCGAGATCCTCGATCTCGACGCGATGCTGTCCAAGGGACCGTCGGCCGAACAGGTCGAGGGTGCCGAGGATGACGATTCGGCGGAGATCAGCGAAAAGACCGCCGGCGCCAGCTTCAAGGACGAACCCGAGCCCGAGGAAGCGTCGGCCGACGAGGACGAGGAATCAGGCGAGCCGCGTGCGCCGCGTCCTTCGGACGACGAGGACGAGGACAACACGCTCAGCCTCGCGCAGATGGAGGAAACGCTCAAGCCTCAGGCGCTGGAACGCTTCGCCAACATCACCGCGCTCTACAAGAAGTTCAGCAAGATCCAGCAGGCGCGTCTTGATGCGATGACCGCCGGCGGCGAACTGACGTCGGGCGACGAGCGCAAATATCACAAGCTGCGCGAGGACCTGACCGCCGAGGTCGAGAGCGTCCAGTTCCACAACGCCAAGATCGAATATCTGGTCGACCAGCTCTATGCCTACAACCGTCGCCTGACCGCGCTGGGCGGGCAGATGCTGCGGCTTGCCGAGCGTCACAAGGTCAGCCGCAAGGACTTCCTCGACCGCTATGTCGGCCACGAGCTTGACGATACGTGGCTGCAGTCGATCGGCAAGCTCGACAAGAAGTGGACGGCGTTCGCCAGCAACGAGGGTGATGCGGTCGATCGCATCCGCGGCGAGATCAACGAAATTTCGCAGCAGACCGGCATGGCGCTCCCGGAATTCCGCCGGATCGTCAACATGGTGCAGAAGGCGGAGCGCGAGGCGCGGATCGCCAAGAAGGAAATGGTCGAGGCTAACCTGCGCCTCGTGATCTCGATCGCCAAGAAATATACCAACCGCGGGCTGCAGTTCCTGGATCTGATCCAGGAGGGCAACATTGGCCTGATGAAGGCTGTCGACAAGTTCGAGTATCGGCGCGGCTACAAGTTCAGCACCTATGCGACGTGGTGGATCCGTCAGGCGATCACCCGCTCGATCGCGGACCAAGCGCGGACGATCCGCATTCCGGTCCATATGATCGAGACTATCAACAAGCTGGTCCGCACCAGCCGCCAGTTCCTCCACGAGCAGGGCCGCGAGCCGACGCCGGAGGAGATGGCGGAACGGCTGAGCATGCCGCTCGAAAAGGTTCGCAAGGTGATGAAGATCGCCAAGGAGCCGATCAGTCTCGAAACGCCGATCGGCGACGAGGAAGATTCGCACCTCGGCGATTTCATCGAGGACAAGAACGCCGTCATCCCGGTCGATGCGGCGATTCAGGCGAATCTCAAGGAAACCGTCACGCGTGTGCTGGCGTCGCTGACGCCGCGCGAGGAACGCGTGCTGCGCATGCGCTTCGGCATCGGCATGAACACCGACCACACGCTCGAAGAGGTCGGCCAGCAGTTCAGCGTGACCCGCGAGCGCATCCGCCAGATCGAGGCGAAGGCGCTCCGCAAGCTCAAGCACCCGAGCCGCAGCCGCAAGATGCGCTCGTTCCTCGATCAGTAAGGCCTAGGGGGCGGGAGCATGGCTCTCGCCCCCTCTTATTATCGTTTTCTAGCAATCACATAGCGGGCGACAAGCGGCCTAGTCGGGGATCTGCCCGAACGGCAGCAGCCGGGCCGCCAGCGTCCGCGTCGCCGCGGCGTTGCCCGCCTGGATCGATCCCAGCACCATCGCCGCCGCCTTGCGCATCGACCGGTCGAACAGCGTCGGCGTCGCGGCGCGGGCGGCCTGTTCGGCCAGCGCCCTGCCCTTCGGATCGCTGGCGTCCTGCTCCAGCCGCAGCAGCGCCGATACGCCGGGATAGATCGCCCGGTCGCCACCGGTCGCCACGGCGCGATCCAGCGCGGCGAGCCCGGCGCTCTTCTGCGCGCCCAGCGCCGCCCGGCCGATCATCCCGCCCAGCTTGAACACCGCGCCCATATGCCATGCACCAAGGCCCAGCTGCGGCTCCGGATCGCGCGGCGTGCGGGCGGCCAGCGCCTCGAACATCTTCCGCGCCGCGATGGCATCGGCCCGGCTGCCATTCATCTTGGCGCGATAGCTGCGCGCCGTCGCCTGCATCAACAACGCTTCGCGATCGTCCGGTGCCCGCGACAGCACCGCCGCGGACAGCCGCTCCGCCTCACCGATGCTCTGCAACGCCGCCTGCTTGCTCCGTGCACCGAATGACGCCTGGGTCAGGACATCGCGGGCGCTTTCCGCCGCTGCCGGAACAGCGGCCACGCCAACCGTGATCGCAACCATCATCGTCGCCAGCCTGAGATTCAACACTGCGGTATCAATCCTTTGCTCAGTCAGGATGACAGCACATCGCCCGCGCCTCTGCAACGATCCTGCAATCTCGCCCGATTCGCAAACCTGCGGCGGCACCACCGGAACTCCCGCCCGATGACATCGATCGACCAGCATCGGATCGAACGCACGGCATGCCGCCGACGCCGATTGATGGAGACTATCTCCACCGATCTGCATGACGCCGAACAAAACCCCACGAGATACAGAGTGCATCCCCGCAGTCGCCTTGAACCTCGATGGGCGCGCGCTTGCGATGTCGATCCAAGCGGCTCTATTAGATGTTCGGCACCCTGATGCCGACATCCTGCATTTTGCTTTGCGTCTTAAGATTCCGGCCACGACGCCACGATCGCCTGCAAAGGTATCGGCGCCCTTTACCGATCCCGGACCTTCCTCCTAACATCAGGACCGAGCGGCAGCACGGTAAGCAGTTTGTCGCTGCGGCCGCCATCGGCACCGGTGGGAATCGGAGCTGGAGGGGGTCCGACAGTCCACGAAAAAAGGGCGCGGAGGTCAGCCTCCACGCCCTTCCTCATATTCAGATCCGGTCGGATTACTCCGCGGCAACGGTACCCTTGGCCGGACGCGTGTCGCGGCGCTCGGCGATACGCGCCGACTTACCGGTGCGGCCGCGCAGATAATACAGCTTGGCGCGACGGACGGCACCCTTGCGCACGACCTCGATCGAATCGATGTTCGGCGAATAGAGCGGGAAGACGCGCTCGACGCCCTCACCGAAGCTGATCTTGCGCACGGTGAACGACGAACCCATGCCCTTGTTCGAACGCGCGATGCATACGCCTTCGTAGTTCTGGACGCGGGTACGCTCGCCTTCGACGACCTTCACGCCGACCTTCAGCGTGTCGCCGGGACGGAATTCGGGGATCGCGCGCTTGGCGGTCAGCTTTTCGATCTGCTCGGCTTCGAGCTGCTGGATGATGTTCATGACTTCGAGTCCTTCGTTCGCCGCGCGCCAGAGGGAGGTTGGACCCGAGCGCCCTCATGGCGCTCCCACAGGTCCGGCCTCCGTAGCCGTGTATCGGTCTCGGCCTGTTGCTTTCGCCAGGCCGCGATCCTCGCATGATCCCCCGATCGCAGCACTTCGGGGATCGTGCGCCCTTCCCATTCAAATGGTCGGGTATATTGCGGATATTCGAGCAGCCCCGTTTCGAAGCTCTCGTCCACACCGCTTGAAGCCGCGCCCATTACGCCGGGGAGCAGCCGAATGCAAGCGTCGAGGAGGACCAGTGCCGCCATCTCGCCGCCGGACAGGATATAGTCGCCGATCGATATCTCTTCGATAGCGCGCCCTTCGAAGATACGTTCGTCGAACCCCTCGAACCGGCCGCACAGGATGATTACGCCGGGGCCGGCAGCGATCTCGCGGACGCGCGCCTGGGAAAGCGGCCTGCCGCGCGGGGTCATGGCGACAACGGGGCGACCGTCGGCAACGCTGTCGATCGCCGCTGACAGCACGTCGGCGCGCAAGACCATACCGGCGCCGCCGCCCGCGGGCGTGTCGTCGACCGACCGGTGCTTATCCAGCGCGAAATCGCGTATCTGGACGGGGTCGCAAGACCATCCACCCTCGCGCAACGCCCTTCCCGCCAGCGACACGCCAAGCGGACCAGGAAACATCTCCGGGTAGAGCGTAAGGAGGGTCGCGGCAAAGGACATGGGCAATTCTCGATAGGCAATCCGACCGGTGTCGATAGTGCCAGAATGTGGGTTCGTCACGAGCGACGGAATTGCCTGAGTTGAACACGTTGCCGCGATGGTCGTTAAGCCACGGCATGCCGCTGTGAGGATGGAATGCATTGCTGCGTGAAGGGGCGTAAAGTCTGATGGACGATTGCATCATCGTCGGCGCGGGTCCGGCGGGGCTGACGGCGGCGATTTATCTGGCGCGGTTTCATCTTTCCATCCGGCTGTTCGACAGCGGATCGAGCCGCGCCGCCATGATCCCGTGTACGCGCAACCACGCCGGTTACCCCGAAGGGATCAGGGGAACGGACCTTCTGGCATTGATGGGGAAGCAGGCGGCCAAATACGGCGCCCATCGCGAGCAGACGAAGGTCACGGCGATCGTGCCGGAAGGGGATACGTTCCGCATCACGACCGACAGCGGCGCGTTCGAGGCGCGTACGGTGCTGCTGGCTACGGGCGTGGTCAATCATCGGCCGCATATCCTGCCGGACGTACACGACCCCGCACTGGAGCGTGGCCTGATCCGCTATTGCCCGATCTGCGATGGCTATGAGGTGACGGACAAGCGGGTCGCGGTGATCGGCACCGGCGATCATGGGACACGCGAGGCGCTGTTTCTGCGTGGCTATACCAGGGACGTTACTCTGATCTCACCCGAGGCGGAGCATCTGCTGAATGACGCCTGTGCCGGCAAGCTCGACGAGGCGGGGATCGTGCGGGTGCAGGGGCCGTGCGGCGGCTGGGCGATCGAGGGCGAGCAGTTGGCGCTGGATACGGCGCGGGGGCGGATGTGGTTCGACAGCGTCTATCCGGCACTCGGGTCGCGGATACGGTCGCATCTGGCGATCGCGGCGGGAGCGCGGGCAAACGACGAGGGGTGCCTGGAGGTAGACGACCACCAGCGCACCAGCGTGCCGGGGCTGTTCGCGGCGGGAGACGTGGTCAAGGGGCTCGACCAGATCAGCCATGCGATGGGCGAAGCGGGAGTCGCCGCAACGACGATCCGGAACCTGTTGAGCGAGCGTCAGCCGATCAGGCGGTGAGAGCGGGTCATCAGGTGAACATGAACAACATGAACAACATGGGCACCCGTGGAGAAACGATTCAGTCCCACCGTTTCGAATAAGGTGATGGTAGGCAGGGGTCCGATTCGCGACGGTGCTTTACGTATCGCTTGACCAATAGGACAGAGCGGCTCCTTTTTCGTATCCGCTGAGCGGTTTACGCAGCGGCCGATCCAACCACCGGTATCATTCGATGAAGCTGGCGCTTACCACCAGACGGTCGACATTCCATTCGGGCACCGCATCGGCGTTCATGGGGACCATGAACCGCTTACCGTCGGGACGTTCGATCTCGATGACATCACCGGCGCCGAAATTCTCGATCAGCACGACATGACCGATCGCCGCCCCGGTGTCGGCCACGACGGGCAGGCCCAGCAGGTCGGCGTGATAATATTCCCCCGCGCCCAACGGCGGCAAGGCGGAGCGAGGGACCGTCAATTCGGTGCCGCGCAACGCTTCTGCCGCATTGCGATCAGCGATCTCGGCAAAACGGGCGATCGTGCCGTTGTTGCCGGGCTGCGACGCCTTCAGCGTCAGCGTGCCGTGGTTGAAGCTCCTGTAACTACCGAAGTCGTCGGCGAAGACCTTCAGGCGCACTTGGCCGTTGATGCCGTGAGCGCCGATCACCACGGCCAGCGTGACGGCGGGTTCGCCTGCGGCTGCCCTAGCGGCCGGCGTGTTCGGGCGATCCGTCGCCTCCTGTGGGGGCATCGTCGTCACCTTCCGCGGGTTCGGTATTGGAGACGCCCTGATTGGTGGCGTCGTCGATCGTACCGTCCTCGTCGGGCGCGGTACGGGGATCGGGTTCGGTGACCATGGTGCGTCAACTCCTTCGTCTGGAAGGGATCAACGCACCATGGCCGGTTCCGATGCTTACGCCTCGGTGGTCTCGGCGGTCGCTTCGTCGGCCGGAGCCTCCTCAGCGGCAGCCGGAGCGGCGGCGGCGGCTGCGGCGGCCTCTTCCTGCGCCTTCAGCTTCTCGGCACGCTCTTCGGCGCGCTCGGTCGCCTTCTCGCCCGGCTTGCCCTTGTTCGGGTTGCTGCGGGCCGCGCGCTCGCGAATGCCGGCGACGTCGAGGAAGCGGGCGACACGATCGGTCGGCTGCGCGCCGTTCGACAGCCAGTATTTCGCACGCTCGGCGTCGAGCACGACGCGGCTTTCCGAATCCTTGGCGAGCAAGGGATTGTAGTTGCCGATCTTCTCGATGAATTTGCCGTCGCGCGGGCTGCGCGCATCGGCGACGACGATCCGGTAATACGGACGCTTCTTGGAGCCGCCACGCGACAGGCGAATGCTGAGAGCCATGTGATATTCCTTCGTTCTAAGTCAGTTGAAGTGGATTATTACTTTTTCTTGATAAGATTTTCGAAGCCGGGCGGCAGCTTGGGCATGCCATCCTGGCCACCGCCAAGGCCGGGCAGGCCCTTGGGAAGGCCGCCACCGGCCTTGTCCATCATCTCGCCGAGCCCGGCGCCGCCGAGCGCATTGCCGAGACCGCCCATGCCGCCCTTGCCCAGCATCGCCATCATGCCTTTCAGCCCGCCCATCTTCTTGATCTTCTTCATGGCGGTGGACATTTCCTGATGCATCTTCAGGAGCTTGTTGATCTCCTGCACCGTGGTGCCGGAGCCCTTGGCGATACGGATCTTGCGCTTGGCGTTGATGAGTTCGGGCTTGGCGCGCTCCTTCACGGTCATCGAACCGATCATCGCGTCCATGTGGATGAGCATCTTGTCGCCGCCAGCGGTAGCGAGCGCACCCTGCGCCTTCTTCATGCCCGGCATCATGCCGGCGAGCGCGCCGAGTCCGCCCATGCGGCGCATCTGCGCCAGCTGGCCGCGCAGGTCGTTCATATCGAACTGGCCCTTGGCGAGCCGCGCCGTCATCCGCTCGGCGTCTTCCGCTTGGATCGATTCAGCAGCCCGCTCGACCAGGCTGACGACATCGCCCATGCCAAGGATACGGCCGGCGACCCGGCTGGGATGGAAGGCTTCCAGCGCGTCGAGCTTTTCGCCCACGCCGGCAAACTTGATCGGCTTGCCGGTCACCGCGCGCATCGACAGCGCCGCACCACCACGGGCGTCGCCGTCCATGCGGGTCAACACCACGCCGGTCAGCGGGACCTGATCGGAGAAATTCTGTGCGACGTTGACCGCGTCCTGCCCGGTCAGGGCGTCGACGACGAGCAGGATCTCCTGCGGTGTCGCGATTTCCGCGACCGCCTTCATCTCGTCCATCAATGCCTGATCGACGTGGAGGCGACCCGCGGTATCGAGCATCAGGACATCATAGCCCTGCAGCTTTGCGGCTTGCAGCGCGCGGCGGGCGATGTCGACCGGCTGCTGGCCCGCGACGATCGGCAGCGTCGCCACCTCGATCTGCGTGCCGAGCGTGGCAAGCTGTTCCTGCGCGTTCGGACGATTGACGTCGAGCGACGCCATCAGCACCTTCTTGCGCTCGCGGGAAACCAGGCGCTTGGCGATCTTTGCCGTCGTGGTCGTCTTGCCCGAACCCTGCAGGCCGACCACCATGACGACGGCGGGCGGGGTGACCGCCAGTTCCAGCTCGGATTCGTCGGCGCCGAGCATCTCGACCAGCGCATCGTTGACGATCTTGACGACCTGCTGTCCCGGCGTGACCGAGCGCAGGACGTTCTGGCCGACCGCCTGTTCGGTGACCTTGTCGACGAAGCTGCGCGCCACCGGCAGCGCGACGTCGGCCTCGAGCAACGCGACGCGCACTTCGCGCATCGCCGTCCGCACATCGGCTTCGGTCAGCGCGCCACGGCCACGAAGGCGGTCGAATACGCCACCAAGCCGGTCGCTCAGACTGTCGAACATCGCCTCAAGACCCTCATCATACCCGCAACGCAAAAGACGCCGGCGGGCGAAACCTCGCCGGCCAGCGTGCACCCGTGGGCGCGCCATCGATCGCATTCCGTGGTGGAACGTTCGCGGCGCTTACCTTGGTTCGGTGCGGAAGGCAAGGTTCGGGTTTGGGTTCGGGTTCGGGAATGAGGTGTTCGCGCGAAGACGCTAGGCCGACAAGAAGCAGAATTCGCGCAGAGGCGCGGAGGCGCGGAGAAGGTTCTTCAGGGTGCGCGCGCCCTATCCCGCCCGTCATTCCGGCGAAAGCCGGGCCCCATGGACGCGCTGTCGGCGAGGTTGCGCGCTACATCCGGGTTCATCGCAACCATGGGTTCCGGCATTCGCCGGGATGACTAAAGATCGCCAGGTCGTTGCTCGCTTATCCGCTGCACTCTCGGCGCCTCTGCGCGTCCGCGCGAACGCCTTGCCGACCCGACCCTACCACCCGGCATCCGGTTGCGCGAGATAGGCTTCTTCCTTCGCCGTCGACGTCCGCCCCAGTGCCGCGTTGCGGCTCGGGAACCGGCCGTATGCCGCGATGACGTCGCGATGGTCGCGAGCGAAGGCGATATTCTCGTCGATGCCCAGCGCCTCGAATTTCGCGACCGACAGGTCCTGCAACGCGCGATCCTCGGCGTGCATCAGCGGCATGTAGAGGAAGACGCGGCGATCGGGCGGGTAGCGATCCTCCCAGCCGCGTTCGATCGCCGACAGGGTCAATTCGACCGCGAGACCGTCGGCGGCGAAGGCGGCGGCCGTGCCCCGGTGCATGTTGCGCGAGAACTGGTCGAGCAGGATGATCGCCGCCAGCAGGGTGTCGGGATCGTCGCGCCACCCCTCCGCCCGCCCGCGCAGCACGCCGTCGCGCAGCGCGCCGAAACGCTCGGCGATCGTCCGGTCGAGCGCGTCGTCCTTGGCGAAATGCTGGTCGGTGGTCATCCCGAACCAAAAGTCGAGGACGGGCGCGGACATGTCATGGACTTGATCGTGTCGGTCGATTAGATCGCGCGGCATGCATGCTCCTGCGCCAGAGGTGATTTCCCTCGGCTGCCGCCTCAACATCGCCGAGAGCGAAACGATCCGCGCGCTGATCGCGGGCCGGGATACGGTCGTGGTCAATTCCTGCGCGGTCACCAACGCCGCGGTGAAGGCGACGCGCAGCGCGATCCGGCGGGCGCGGCGCGACCGACCGGGCGCGGAACTGGTGGTCACCGGCTGCGCCGCTCAAATCGATCCGCAGGGCTTTGCCGCGATGCCGGAGGTGGACCGCGTAATCGGCAATGGCGAAAAGCTGTCGGCCGCCGCCTGGACCAGCCGCGACGCGGTCGTGGTCGGCGACATCATGCAATTGCGCGAAACCGCCCCGCATCTTGCCGCGAGCGTCGGGGCCGCGAGCTTCGGCGGCCATGCGCGCGCGTTCGTCGAGGTGCAGAACGGCTGCGACCATCGCTGCACCTTCTGCGCCATTCCGTTCGGGCGCGGACCGAGCCGTTCGGTACCGGCCGGCGCGGTGGTCGAGCGGATCGCAGGACTGGTCGAGGCCGGTCATCACGAAGTGGTGCTGACCGGGGTGGACCTGACGAGCTATGGGCACGACCTGCCCGGTGCGCCGACGCTGGGGCTGCTGGTCGAGCGCATCCTGCGCCATGTGCCGGCGTTGCAGCGGCTACGCCTGTCGTCGCTCGATTCGATCGAGATCGACGACCGATTGTTCGCGATCGTCACCGGCGATGCCCGCGTGATGCCGCACCTTCACCTGTCCTTTCAGGCGGGTAACGACCTGATCCTGAAGCGAATGAAGCGGCGCCACAGCCGCGCTCAGGCGGTCGATGTGGTACGGCGGCTGAAGGCGGCGCGGCCCGATATCGCGATCGGCGCCGACCTGATCGCAGGCTTCCCGACCGAGGATGCGGCGATGTTCGCCGATACGCTCGCGCTGATCGACGATGCGGATATCGTCCATGCGCACATCTTTCCCTATTCGCCCCGCGCCGGCACGCCGGCGGCGCGGATGCCGCAGGTCGATGCCGGTACGATCCGGGCGCGCGCCGAGGCGTTGCGGGCCGCCGCCGCGCGACGCAAGGCGGCATGGCTCGCGGACCAGACCGGCACGATGCAGGCCGTGCTGGTCGAACGGCCCGGCGTGCGCGGCCATGCCGGAAATTTCGCCGACGTCCTGCTCGATACCGCCGGCGAACCCGGCACCCTGTCCATGGTACGCATCACCGGCGCGACCGAAACCCAGCTTCTAGGTACGATTGCATGAGCACCACCCCCACCTGGCACGAACGCCTGCTCGGCGGCTTCAAGAAGACCTCCGACCGGCTGGTCGGCAATCTGGCGGGTCTGGGCGGCGCGCGCCTGGACGAGGCGACGCTGGACGAGGTGGAGGAGGCGCTGATCGCATCTGATCTGGGGCCGGACACGGCGGGCAAGATCCGTACCCGGCTGGCCGAGGGGACGTTCGAGCGCAACATGGAGGAGCTGGGCATCCGGCTCGTCGTCGCCGAAGAGGTTGAGAAGGCATTGGCGCGGGTCGCGCAGCCGCTGGAGGTCACCGCCTTTCCCCGGCCGCAGGTGATCCTGGTGATCGGTGTCAACGGATCGGGCAAGACGACGACGATCGCCAAGCTCGCGCATCTGCTGATGGAGCAGGATTACGGCGTCATGCTCGCGGCGGGCGACACCTTCCGCGCCGCAGCGATCGGACAGCTGCGGACGTGGGCGGACCGCGTCGGGGTGCCGATCGTCACCGGGCCGGAGGGCGGCGATGCCGCCGGCGTGGTGTGGGATGCGGTGAAGAAGGCGACCGAAACGGGCATCGACGTGTTGATCGTCGATACGGCGGGCCGGTTGCAGAACAAGCGCGAGCTGATGGACGAACTCGCCAAGATCCGGCGCGTGCTGGGGCGGATCAACCCGGCCAGCCCGCACGACGTCGTACTGGTGCTGGATGCAACCACCGGCCAGAACGCGCTGAGCCAGATCGAGGTGTTCAAGGAAGTCGCCGGCGTCACCGGCCTGGTGATGACCAAGCTGGACGGGACCGCGCGCGGCGGCGTGCTGGTCGCGGCGGCGGAGAAATACGGCCTGCCGATCCATGCTATCGGCGTCGGCGAGGGGATGACCGATCTGCGGCCGTTCGACGCCAACGAAGTGGCGCGGATCATCGCCGGTGTCGATGCCGGAGGACGGATGTGAGGCCTTTCCTTCCTTCTCCGAAGAAGGCAGCGGTGTCGTTACGGCCGGTGCGCGATCGGTGCCTGATGCGTTTGCCGCCGGCGCCCGGCCTTCACCGGGCAACGACGATGGGATGCAAGGCATGACGCAGCAGCATAGCGCCTCCCCCGGTTTGCGGATGGGTGTCGAATATGGACCCCTGTTGGTCTTCTTCGCGGTCAACTTCCTGTTCCCCGCGGCGCTGGCAATGCAGCTGGTCGCAGCTGGTACCGGGTTCCTTTCGGACCTTGATCGGGCCGGCGCGCTGGTGATCGCCAAGGTGATCGTGGCGACCACCGCCTTCGTCCTCGCCACGATCGCAGCGATGATCGTCTCGAAGGCGAAGCTCGGCCAGATTTCGCCGATGCTCTGGATTTCGGGCGGGTTCGTCGTGCTGTTCGGCGGCCTGACCGTCTATTTCCACGATCCCAAGTTCATCCAGATGAAGCCGAGCTTCGTCTATGGCATGTTCGCCGCGGTGCTCGCGTTCGGGCTCCTCACCGGGCGCCCGCTGCTCCAGGGGCTGCTCGGCACGGCCTATCCGGGACTGACGGCGGAGGGGTGGCGCAAGCTGACGCGTAACTGGGCGCTGTTCTTCCTGTGCATGGCCGCGCTGAACGAGGCTGTGTGGCGGACGACCAACTGGGATTTCTGGGTCGGCTTCAAGCTGTGGGGCGCGATCCCGCTGACCTTGCTGTTCGCATTCGCGAATATTCCGATGCTGCTGCGGCATGGACTGAGCACGGGCGATACGCCCGACGCGCCGGTAGAATAAGGGGCCCTCTCCCCCGAGGGGGAAGAGGGTCTGCCAGCATTGCCGGGAACCGGTGAGGACGATCGAACCGCTCTCACCGTATGGCTTCCTCTCTCCCGGCCGGAGAAGAGAGGCTTCAGGCGGCGTCGAAACGCTTGCCGGCCTCGTCCCAGTTCACCACGTCCCACCATGCCTTGAGGTAACCGGGGCGGTCGTTCATGTAGGTCAGGTAATACGCGTGTTCCCACACGTCGTTGCCCAGGATCGGCGTGCCGGGCTCCTTGGCATCGTCCATCAGTGGATTGTCCTGGTTCGGGGTCGAGGTGACCTTCAGCGCACCGCCGGAATCCTTGATGACCCAGGCCCAGCCTGAACCGAACTGGCCGGCGCCCTTGGTGTTGAAGTCGTCCTTCAGCTTATCGAGCCCGCCATAAGCGTCGATCGCATCCTTGAGCGCACCGGAAGGCTGGGTCGAGCCCTTGGGCCCCATGATCTTCCAGAAGAAGTCGTGGTTCCAGAACCCGCCACCGTTGTTGCGGACCAGCGGCGGCAAGGTCGAGATCATGCCGAGGATGTCCTCGATCGACTTGCCTTCCAGCTTGGGGTCGGCCGCGACACCCTCGTTCAGCTTGTTGGTGTAGGCTGCGTGATGCTTGTCGTGGTGGAAGGTCATCGTCTCCTTGGAGATGACCGGTTCCAACGCGTCATAGGCGTAGGGCAGCGGCGGAAGTTCGAATGCCATGGAAAAAGGCTCCTTTCGAGAAGGTGGGACGATGTCGTCCCCGCGTTAACGCGAGAGGCGGCCTAACGCTCCCGGCCCGTTACGCAAGCGTCATGACCCGTTTGCGTTGATCAGATCGTGACGACGCAAGGCATGACGCAGCTGGTCGTAGCTGAGCCCCAGCGCCTCGGCCGTCGAACGCTGGTTGAAGCGATGTTCGGCGAGCGCACGCGCGAGCAGTTCGCGTTCGAACCGGGCGACGCGAGACTTGAAGTCGGATGGCCCCGTATCGCAGGCGACAACGGGATCGTCCTCGGGCTGTGGTGGCGGTTGGGTGGGCGCGGATGCGGGCGCTTCGGCCTTCGGTCGTGCGGGGCCGCCCCCTGCACCGCCGGTCGGCCGGAACGGCGAGGCGAAGGGATCGATTTCGATTCCGTCGACCGGGCCATCGCCCTCCCAACGATACACCGCGCGTTCCACCACGTTGCGCAATTCGCGAACGTTGCCGGGCCAGCGGTGCGTCAACAGCTGGTCGACCGCGCGGGGTCCGAAACCGGGCCAGCGTTCCCAGCCGATCTCCGATGCCATCCGCCGGCCGAAATGGTCGGCCAGCACCGCGATATCGCCCGACCGGGCGCGCAGCGGCGGCAACGTCACCACCTCGAATGACAGGCGGTCGAGCAGGTCGGCGCGGAATTCGTGCGCATCGACCTTGTCGGGCAGATGTTCGTTGGTCGCGGCGACGATACGGACGTCGACCCGCCGCGGTCGCGACGATCCGATGCGCGTGATCTCGCCATATTCAACCGCGCGCAGCAACCGATCCTGCGCGGCCATCGACAGCGTGCCGAGTTCGTCGAGAAACAGGGTGCCCCCGTCCGCTTCCTCGAACCGTCCGGTGCGCGTCTTGGTGGCGCCGGTGAAGGCACCCGCCTCATGACCGAACAATTCCGCTTCGATCAGCGATTCGGGCAGGGCAGCGCAGTTCATGATGACGAGCGGCTGATCCCAGCGCGGGCTGAGGCGATGCAGGCGCTCGGCAACCAGTTCCTTTCCCGTCCCGCGTTCGCCGATGACCAGCACCGGCCGGTCGAGCGCGGCGGCACGGCTGGCGCGTTCCAGCGCATCCAGAAAGGCCCCCGATTGGCCGATGACCTGCGTCGTCCGTTCCATCGCCAACATCTGGCGTAAAACACCAACGTTACGCAAGCGTTCATCCGTGGTTCATGCGAATAACACACCAGGAAATGACGGTTTTGCGTCGTTTTCGCAATTGGCACGCCGCATGCAATGCTGCCGGTATACCGCCGAACGGTGGTCACCACATTTGCATTTCAGGAGGTTTCCATGTTCAATTCCGACATCGGCCGCAAGCTCGCCGCCATCGTCTGCACGGTCGTCTTCAGCGCGACCTGCGTCGTCGGCGCGGTGGGTCCGGCGACCGGCGGCAGCCAGGGCGCAGCGGCAGCTGCCCGCCTGACGGCATAAGCGGCAACACACCGGGGCCACCCCGTTTCTCGGGCTGTCCCGGCCTCGTTTCAGGAGCACACACCACGATGGGCATTTTCTCCCGCACCCGCGATATCGTCGCCGCCAACTTCGCCGACCTGCTGGAAAAGGCGGAAGACCCGGCGAAGATGATCCGCATGATCATCCTCGAAATGGAGGAAACGCTGGTCGAGGTCCGCGCCAGCGCGGCCCGCACGATCGCTGATCAAAAGGAGATGCGCCGCCACGTCAACAAGCTCGACCAGCTTCAGGCGAACTGGCTGGAAAAGGCCGAGCTGGCGCTGAGCAAGGGCCGCGAGGATCTGGCCAAGGCCGCACTCGGTGAGAAGCAGAAGGCCGCCGACATGGCGGAACAGCTGATGATCGAGGTGAAGGTGCTCGACGATGCGCTGCGCGCGTCCGAAGAGGATATCACCAAGCTCCAGAAGAAGCTTTCCGAGGCGCGCGCCAAGCAGTCGAACGTGCAGACCCGGCTGGAAAGCGCCAACAATCGCTATCGCCTGCGCGAGATGTACGCCGGCCCCAAGACGCACGAGGCCTTCAGCCGCTTCGACGTGCTGGAACGCCGGGTCGACGATGCCGAGGGCCGTGCCGAGGCGATGGGGCTGGGCGTGCCCAAGACGCTGGAAGAAGAGATCGCCGAGCTGCGGCAGGGCGACAAGGTCGATGCCGAGCTCGCCGCGCTGAAGGCGCGTCTGAGCGGCTCGAAGCAGGAGGGTTGAGATGAACTTCGAAGGAGTTCTGGCGATCTTCTGTGCGCTGATCGGCCTGCCCTGGCTGATCTTCCACTATGTCACCAAGTGGAAACAGGCGCCCAAGATCACCGATGAAGACGAAAAGCTGCTCGACGAGATGTTCAATCTCGCCCGCCGCCTGGAGGAACGCATCAACACCGTCGAGCGGATCGTCGCCGCCGACAATCCCGATTTCAAGCCGAGCCTGACCGCTCCGCAGTCCACCCCCTATCAGCTCGACCGGAGGAATTGAGATGTCCGCCCGCACCAAATTCTACCTCGATCCGCAGGACGGCAAGTGGAAGGGCGTCTGCGCCGGGATCGCCGATTATACCGGGGTCGACGTGCTCTGGGTCCGCCTGGGCGTCGCCGGCATGACCCTGATCGCGCAGCAATGGTGGATCGTCCTTGCCTATATCATCGTCGCCTGGGTCGCCGAGAACAAGCCGAACGGCCTGTACGACACGCCCGAGGATGCCAAGTTCTGGCAGGGCGTACGCTCCAACCCGAAGCGGTCCACCGCCGAGGTACGCAGCAAGTTCCGCGACATCGATCGCCGGCTGGCCGACATCGAGCTGCACTACACCAGCCGCAACACCCGGCTGGCCGAGGAAATCGACAGCCTGCGCTGAGCCAAGGGACTCGCCAAGCAAGGACATATGCGATGAACAATTGGGGGATATTGGTACCGATCGCGATCTTCACGGTCGGTCCGGCGAGCTGGGTCATCAACAACTGGATCCGCGTTCGTCACGGCTACGAGCCCGACCGCTGGAAGAGCCGGCGTGAACGCCGCCACGGCGGCGACCCGGACGATGCCCGCAAGATCATGCTGCTGACCAACGAGAACGACAAGCTGACCGGACAGGTCGGGCGCCTGGAGGAACGCATCGCCGTCCTCGAACGCATCGCCACCGATCCCGCCGAGCGCACCGCTCGCGAGATCGAAGCCCTTCGCGACCGCTAGAAGGAACCCCGCCATGGGACCCGATCACGTATTCTGCATGTTCGTTGGTGCCGCGATCACGCTCGCCATCCAATGGTACGGCCGTCGCAAGGTGCGTCAGGCAACCACCGCGCCGGACCTCGCCGCCCGACACGATATCGAATTGCTCGATGCCGAGAACGCCCGCCGGGTCGGCCAGATCGACCGGTTGCAGGAGCGGCTGGCGACGGTCGAGAGCATCGTTACCGACCGTTCACACCGGCTGGACCGCGAGATCGAGCAGCTGAGACTCGGCACGAATTGAGGATAGCGCGATGAGCCCGATCATGATCCCGATTCTTGGCATCTGTTGCGGTCTGCTGGCGATCTTCGGCGGCGTGTTCCTGCGCCCCTGGTTCCGGTTGCAGGAGCGCCGGATGGAGATCGAGGCGACCAAGGTCGCCGAAAAGGCGGCGCAATATGCCGCACAGACAGAACGGCTCGAGGAACGCGTCCGCGTCCTCGAACGGATCGTCACCGACCGCGGCGTCGATTTGGCGCAGGAAATCGACGCGTTGCGCGATGCGCGCCACGACGGGCGTTCCGCACCCAGCCGCCTTCCCATCAACTGACCCCTGCCGGAGGAGGCAGACCATGTTCGATCCCAATGTGTACCTCACCGTGTCGCTGTCTTCGCTGGCCGGGCTGGCGATGGTAACGACTGCCGGCCTGTCCGGCTGGCGCAGCTGGCTGGCGCTGAAGCATCAGCAGCTGGACCAGACCACCGATCCGCTGCCAAACGTCGCATCGGCGGGATCGCGGATCGAGATCGCCGACCTGAAGGAGCGGATCAAGAAGCTGGAGGCGATCGCGGCGGGCGTCGATTTGTGATCGCCGTCGACTTCCCGTCCCCTTCCCCCGTCATTGCCGCCCGGGCGGAAACCCACTGTCGCAGGATGCGGTGACGCTGACGGCGGTCAGCCAGACCGTACCCCCGCCCCTGTACAGGTGACGGACGGGCGAGGGTCGAAACGCGCGGCTCCTCAGAACGATTGCCCCCGCCCCGTCCCGCCTGTACCGCGCGAAGCCATGACCAGCATCGCCGACGTCCGCGACGAATACGACTTCCTCGACCCCGATGATCGCTATCGGTTGCTGATCGACCTGGGCCGCGCGCTGGAGGCCATGCCCGATGCGCTGAAGACCGAGGCGACGCTGGTACGGGGTTGCTCGGCCTCGGTGTGGGTGTATCCGACCCGCCGCGACGATGGCACGCTCCACTTCCTCGCCGATAGCAATGCGGCGATCACGAAGGGGATCATCGCGCTGGTGCTGCTGACCGTGCAGGATCGTGTGCCGGATGATATCGCAGCGACGGATATCGAGCGCGAGCTGGCGCCCTTCGATCTCAAGAACGCACTTAGTTCCAACCGGACGCAGGGCATTCCGAACATGATCGCGCTGATCCGCGACACGGCGCGGCGATATGGCTGACCATAGCCGCTGCGCATGACGCGAACCATTCGCGGGCAGCGCCACGCCCCGGACGCCTGCAATAACGATAGCGCAACCAGCCTCAGACAGACTTGCGTGTCTGAATTCCCGCTTCCGCGGGATCGACGGCGGCGGGCGGATATATTTGCGGGCGTTCCAGCTGTGCCGCCAGCTCCGCCACATCGGCATGGCGGGGCACCACCAGCCATTCGCCGGGGCGACGGGCATCGACCAATGCCACCGCATCGCGGGGGCACACGCCGAGACACCGCGTTTCGACGACGCCGAGATGGGCCTTGCGCCCCGTCTTCAGGCCCAGAATCTTGCGCAGCAGCTTGGCAAGCGGCGTGCGCCCCTTCTTGCCGAAGCCGCCGTCCAGTTTCTTCGAGCATTTGCCGCAGACCAGCACCGCGCCCTGCCAGTCGCTGCGGACCCGCTTCAACTGGGGCGCCACTCGCGGCGTTCCTCAGCGGAGCGCAACACCTCGAACGCGGCCTGCACGGTCTGGAAACGCACCGCGGCATCGGCGTCGCCGGGGCGGACGTCGGGATGGTTTTCCTTGGCAAGGCGGCGCCAGGCCGTCTTCACGGCATCGAAGTCAGCATCGCTCTGCAGCCCCAGCGCCTCCAGCGCGCGCATTTCATCGCGCGAGCGGCTGCCGTCGCCCGAGCCGCCCCAGGCATAGTGGCTGGCATTGGCATAACCCTTGGCGGTGCTGCTTTCCGATGCCTCGCGCCGGGCGGCCTCTTCGGCGGACAAGCCCTCGAAATAATTCCAGCCGCGATTGTATTCGGCGGCGTGTGTCTCGCAGAAATACCAGCGGTCAGGGCTGTTGGGCGATTTCGGCGCAGGGCAGTTGCCCGGCGCGTCGCAGCCGTGACGGTCGCACAGACGCACGGTGGTGGCATCGCGACTGGAACCATAACCGCGCCAGCGCGGAAATCCCCAGTCGTTCGAACGTATCGTGCTGCGCGCCATCGCCGCTCACATAAGCGCTGGACGGCGGCGTGCAACGCCCATCGCCCGGCAAAGGGAACGTCAGAGGGTCTGTAAGCCGGGTTCTGTCCACTCCCGAGGGAGATAGGCGACCATTCCTCTAGGACGACGCTTGCGCGCCGCCTCAAGCAACCAACCCGGACGACGAGCTGAAACGAAGCCCATATGCCGTCCCTATTCGGTTTTGCTCCCGGTGGGGTTTGCCG
Organism: Sphingomonas insulae; assembly: GCF_010450875.1. Taxonomy (NCBI): domain Bacteria; kingdom Pseudomonadati; phylum Pseudomonadota; class Alphaproteobacteria; order Sphingomonadales; family Sphingomonadaceae; genus Sphingomonas; species Sphingomonas insulae. The sequence continues at coordinate 2,090,648 of NZ_CP048422.1, read as the reverse complement.
TGCCGCCCCTGTTACCAGGGGCGCGGTGCGCTCTTACCGCACCCTTTCACCGTGACCGTTCCGAAGACCGGCCGTCTGCTCTCTGTGGCACTGTCCCTGGGGTCGCCCCCGCCGGGCGTTACCCGGCACCGTCGTTTCGCGGAGCCCGGACTTTCCTCGCGCGTCCGAAGACGCCCGCGGCCGCCCGACCCTCTGACGTTCCTGCCCTAGCGCGCGAAAGCGCGCCAGGGAAGCGGTTCCAGCCTGAACGCTGCCCTACCGCAGCGTTCAGCCGACATCACTCGTCCCCCTGCGGTTTGGGCAGCAGCAGCGCGAGCAGGATCATCCGGCATTCGGCGTCGATCTCGCCATCGATCAACTCGGGCCGGAAGCGGCGCTGGAAGGCCATGATCGCGGCCATCGCATCGCCGACGTCGTAGCCGAAGCGTTCGAGCGCCAGCAGAAAGCCGCCCTGCGTCCACATCGGGTCCATCAGATTGCGTGTCGGGCGCGGCAACGCGAGCCGCAGCCTTGCGAGGCGCGCCCAAGGGAACAGTTCGCCGGGATCGCGCTTGCGGGCGGGGGCGATATCCGAATGGCCGACGACGTTGCCGCGGGTGATGCCGTAGCGCTCCTTGATCGCCGCGACCAGCGGCACCAGCGCGTCGATCTGTTCCTCGTTGAAAGGGCGATAGCCCCATTCGTGGCCGGGATTGACGATCTCGATCCCGATGCTGGCGGAATTGATGTCGGTCACCCCGCGCCAGTGCGAACGGCCCGCGTGCCAGGCCCGCCGGTCCTCGTCGACCAGGCGGCAGACGGTGCCATCCTCCTCGACCAGATAATGGGCGGAGACCTTCGCCTCCGGATCGCGCAGCCGCGCCAGGGCGGACGGGCCGTCCTGCATGCCGGTGTAGTGCAGCACGATCATGCTGATCGGCAGCGTCCGCTCGTCGAAGTTCGGCGAGGGCGTGTCGAGGATGGTCATGCCCCTTCCTAGCGAAGGAGCGCGCGGCGTGTAAGAGGGGTCACACCAGCGCGATGCGGGCCGGCGCGGCGCGGCGGGTGGCGCCGACGCGTTCGTACAGGCCGCGCAACTGCCGGCTCGGCTCGAACGCCTTGGTCTGGCCGATCACCGTCTCGCCGGCGCCCAGCGCCAGCGTGCCGCCGGGACGGATGACATCGGCGAAGCGGGCGAACACATCCGCCTTGGTCGTCGCGGACAGATAGAGCAGCACATTGCGGCAGAGCACCACGTCGAACCGGCCCGATGGCGGGCGATCGGCGACGAGGTTGTGGCGACGCACCGCCACCAGGCGCGTGAGGTCCGGGCGGGCGACCCAGTCGGACCCGTCCGCCTCGAACCAGCGCATCATGCGACGGATCGGCAGGCCGCGCTGGATCTCGAACTGCGTATAACGTCCCGCCCTTGCGCGCGCGACCGCGGCTTCCGAAACGTCGGTGGCGACGATTTCGGGCATCGGCTTGCCCGTGTCCTGGCGTTCGGCGAACAGCATCGCGAGGGACAGCGGTTCCTGTCCGGTCGAGCAGCCGGCGCACCAGATGCGGGCGCGGCGCCCCTCCGCTTCCGCCCCGGCCACCGCCTCGACCAGCAGGTCGAAGATCGGCGCATCGCGGAAGAACGAGGTTTCCTGGTTGACCAGCGCATCGACGATCTGGTCGCCGATCCGCAGATCCTGGCCATCGAGCAGCAACGGGATGAGCTGGTCGATCGTCTGCAGATTGCGGTCGCGCAACAGCGGCTTCAACGCCGTGTCGATCCGCCACGATCGATAGCTGGCGATCTGCTGGCCGGTGCGCGCCTCCAGCAGGGCGCTGAATACGTTGAGCGCGACCGGCGACACCGGCGCCGCGATGGGGTGGGACGCGACGTTCATGGACGCTGCCGTGCCGCAGCGAGACGGCCGATCGCGGCGGGCGGCAGGATCGCATGCGCACAGCCGGTGTCCGCGACGGCGCCGGGCATGCCCCAGACCACCGAACTCGCCTGATCCTGCACCACCACGCATCCCCCCGCCCGATGGACGTACCCGGCCCCGTCGGCCCCGTCGCGGCCCATGCCGCTCAACACGATCGCCAACATCCGCGGCCCGAACACTGCCGCCAGCGACGCGAACATCGGGTCGACGGAAGGCATGCAGCCGCTGCCGCTGGGCTCGCTGCTGAGACGGATCGCCGCGCCGCCTTCGGGCAGCGCCACGCAGCGCATGTGCGCATCGCCCGGCGCGACGACGATCCGTCCGGGGCGCAGCCGGGTGTGGTCCGCGGCGACGTCGCACGGACGCCCGGCGATCACCGCGAGTTGTGCCGCGAAATAGGGCATGAACGACACCGGCAGATGCTGGGTCACGAGGATCGGCAGCCGGAATTCGGGGGGGATCGCCCGCAACAGCTGACTGAGCGCGTGGATCCCGCCCGTCGAGGCGCCTATGGCGACGACGTCATATTCCTCGCCGACGACGACCGGGCGCATCGGCGGTGCCCCCGTCGACCGGGTACCGGCCGAGGGGGCACCCCCGCGCGACAGGGTTGGATCCGCGAGCCGGCCGAGCTTGTCGACCAGGGCATCGCCGAACCCGCCCATCCGATCGCCGCTGGCGGGTTTGAACAGGGTGTCGGCAGCGCCGAGCGCCAGCGCCTGCACCGTCGTCGTTGCGCCCTCCCCGCCTGGCCGGACACGATCACCACGCGGGCCCCCTGCCCCGCCGCGATCAGATCCGGCAGCGCGGTGATGCCATCGACGCCGGGCATCTGGACGTCGAGCAGGATGAATTGCACCCGTTCGCGGGCGAGGAAGGCGAGCGCGGCGCCTGCGGTGCTGACGCTGGCGGCCACGACGAACCGGTCGGTCGCACCGATGATCCGCTCCATCACCGCTCGCGCGACCGCCGAATCGTCGACGATCAGGACGCGGGGCGGCGGCGATGTGGGAAGCGCAAGCGTATGCACGGCATGGGCCATCGCCGGACCTCCCGCGTCAGGCCATGCCGACGATCTGAAGCTTCGATTCCAGCGTGTCGCGATCGAACGGCTTCATCACATATTCGTCAGCGCCGGCTTCGATCGCCGCACGAATGTAGGCCATGCCGTTTTCCGTCGTGCAGAACACCACCTTCGGGCGCGAGGCGATGGTCGAATCGCGCAGCGCCCGCAGGAAATCCATGCCGCTCATCACCGGCATGTTCCAGTCGAGCAGGATCACGTCGGGCGCAGATGCCATACAGGCATCCAACGCCTCGCGGCCGTCGCACGCCTCCGTCACCGCGAAATCGAGCGTTTCCAGGATATGACGAGCGACCTTTCGGATCACTTTCGAATCGTCGACGACGAGGCAGGTCTTCATGGATAAGCCTTTTTACGAGCGATGATCGCCGCCCCAGTCTATGGCAGCGAAGCGTAAGCGTCGCGTTAAGCGGCAAGCGATTGCGGGGCCGCGGGCTGCGGGACCAGCGTGGCCAGATCGACGATCAGCAGCGGTTCGCCATCGCGTTCGACCAGCCCCACGCCGACGCTGGCCCAGCCGCGATCCAGCGCCAGCCCGGACGAGAGCGGCTGTCGTTCGAACGAGGCGACATCCTCCAGCGCATCGACCAGGATGGCATAGGGATGGCCGTCGACCCGGGTGATGACCGCACGACGCGCACTGTCGGGCGTCGGCTCGAGCCCGAGCGCGGTGCCCGTGTCGATCACCGTCACCACGCGGCTGCGCAACGCGACGAGGCCGCGAATCGCCGCTTCCGTCCGGGGTACGGCGACGATGTCGGCGATGTCGACGACCGAATCGACCTGCCCGGTTTCGATGGCCACGCCCCGCCCGGCGATCTGCGCGATCAGGAACAATTCCATCAGCGGTCTCCCACAGCGCGCGCAAGTGCGTCGAGCAGCCCGGCGCGATCGTAACGATAGATGCTGCTGCCGCCAGGCGGCGCGACGATGTCGCGGCGCAGCCGCACGACGTTGCGTGCGGCGGCGGGAGCGATGACGGCATCGTCCATGGTCAGCGCGACGTCGGCCGGCGCGTCGCGGGGCGGTTGCGTGACGCAGCGATAGCCCGATGCTTCGAGCATCGGCCGCAGGAAGGTTTCCATCCAGCCGCTGCCGTCCGCCTGCAGCCAGCACAGTCGCTCCTGCGATCCCGGCCGGGCCTCGCCCGCGAACAGCGCATGCGCGTCGAGCAGTTCGACCTGTTCGCCATCGATCATCACCACGCCCGCGATCGGCCCCGGCCCGCGCGGCGGCGCGACCTCCGCCGGCAGCTGGACGATCTCGATCGGTTCGTGGATCGCATAGGCGATCTCGGTCGTGCCGTCGGTCAGGCGGAGTACCGGCACCTCCGCACGATCGCCGATCGCGGCAGCGGAGTATAACGGTACCAGCGCGCCGCCGATCGCCAGGCGCCACTGGCCCGCGGTCAGGCGGATCGCGTCGGTCGATACCGGTTCGACCCGATCGATCGCGGCGAGCGGCAAGGCACGGCGCTGTCCGTCCAGATCTTCGAACAACAGTGCAGGCACCGCTTCGACGCTGTCTTCCGCGACGCCGTCCTCCTCGATCGCGGCGGTCCGGAGGAAGCGGAGGCCGGCGACGGTGGCGATGCCCGCCCCGTCGAGCAGCAGCATCGGCAGACCCGAATCGGGCAGCGTCTGCCCGGCGTAGACCCCGGTCGCCATGACCGCGGGCGTGGCCGGCTTCACCACCAATTCCTCGGTATCGATGACGTGGTCGATCGCCAGGGCATAGTCGCCGTCGCGGGTGGAGATGATCGCCAGCGTCCGCCCTGCCTCGTCGCTATCCCCATTGTTGTCCCCGTCACCCGCGATGTCGAGCAGTTGGCCCAGCGACACCAGCGGCAGCCGGCGGCCGCGGACGGTCGCCACCTGCGCATCGCCGATCGTGTCGATCCGCACCGCCTCGCCGCGGACGCGCAGGATCTCGTCGACCGACTGGCGGGCGATCGCGAACCGCTGGTCACCGACGCCGACGACGATCGTCGACATGATCGACAGCGTCAGCGGCACGTAGATGACGATGGTGAGGCCGCGACCCGGTTGGCTCGACAGCTGGATGCGACCGCCGATATGTTCGATGTTGGAGCGGACGACGTCCATCCCGACGCCGCGCCCTGAAATCGCGGTGACGGTGTCGCGACTGGACAGGCCGGGATGGAAGATCAGGTCGAGCTTCGCCGCCGCATCCATCCGGGCCAGGTCCGCCTCGGGCACCAGTTTCTGCTGGCGAGCCTTGGCGACCAGGCGGTCGACGTCGATGCCGCAGCCGTCGTCGGCGACCTCGATCAGGATCTGGTTGCCGGATTGGCGGGCGGAGACGATCAGCCGGCCCGCCTCGCGCTTGCCTGCCGCCTTGCGATCCGCGGGCGATTCGATGCCGTGATCGACGGCATTGCGAATGATGTGGACGAGCGGATCGCGCATCAGCTCGATCATCTCGCGGTCGAGTTCGACATCCGCGCCATCCACGCTGAGGGCGACCTGCTTGCCGAGTTCGCCGGCGGTGTCGCGCACCATGCGCGGCAGAGCGGAGAACAGGGCATCGATCTTTTGCATCCGCGTTCGCGTTACGGTGTCGCGCATTTCGGCGACCGTCAGCGACAGGCGTTCCAGCGCCGCCTCGACCAGCGGATCGACGGCCTCATCACGCAGGCGCCGGGCGAGTTCGTTGCGGGCCAGCACCATTTCCGACATGCCGCTCATCATCCGGTCGAGCAGGTCGACGTTCAGGCGCACCGAGCGACTGTTGGTGCGGGGCATGTTGGCAGGCTGCGCGTGGACCATCGGCCGGGCGTCTTCGGCGAGTGCGGCGATCAGCAGGTCTTCGCTCGAATCATCCAGCGCCGCCCCCGAATCGATCGCCTCGACGATCTCGCCGATCCGGTCGACGATCGCGAGTACCGCGTTGACGAGCGCGGTATCGGGTATGCGCTTGCCGTCGCGCACGGCGGCAAGGACGTCTTCCGCCGCGTGGCTGAGCCGGGCGAGCCGCGGCAGGTCCAGAAAGCCGCAGCTGCCCTTCACCGTGTGGACGAAGCGAAAGATGGCATCCAGCCGCGCGCGATCGGTCGGATCGGCTTCCCACGCGACGATCTCGCCGGACAGCGCTTCCAGCGTTTCGCGCGTTTCGGCGATGAATTCCTGCAGCAGGTCGTCCATGGGTCCCCGGATGTTACCGGGGCGGTCTTGGCGCAGGAGGAGTTAAGACCCCGTTTAGGGGGCGTGGCTTCGGCGGTCAGACCAAACCGACGGTGACGGCGTCGCGTGCGACGCGCTGGCCACCAGCTTCCGTACGATCGATATGAAAGCTGGTGACCCCTACGGGATCAAAAGCCAACATCTCTGAATGGCAGAAAACCGCGGTTTCTTGTGTGGCTTCTCCATGGCCGCTGTACCAGCGCCAGCTACCTCGCGCTGTACCTTCGGCATACCCGCGCCGCGACGACGCCGCGGCGCGAGGGCAGTACGAGTTTCTGGATGGATTGCCTATCCGCCGCTCCGTGCGCATCGGCAGGTCGTGTTGATCGACCGACGAGACGGGTCCGGCGGTCTTCACGCCTCGACCGGTACGGGCATCGAGCCGAGATCACCGTAGCCTGCAATGAGAGATCATCGCGTCGGCCTTCCTAAGTCAAGGCTACCTAACCTTTCGTTGACGTGAAGGGGCGTAGCCCTGCATCAGAAGAGCAGCCGGTTGGATAGGCCGCGTGCGAACGGGGAAATTGATGGCGCGGACAAATCATGGCTGATGCGGAGCAGCTGACGCTCGCGGTGCCGGTGCAGGCCCGATGGTGCGATACCGCGAGCTTCGGCACCGCGGACTGCAGCCAGATCTGCCACTGCGACGACGGGTCCGACTATGCGGTGAAGGACGACGTCGTGGTCGCGGCCGTTCCCCATTCCGAATGGTTCTGCACGCACCTCGGCGAACTCGTCGGTCTGGCATCGCCGCCGTGCAAGATCGTCGACGTGAAGGGAAAGGCCTGCTTCGGCTCGCGGTGGGAGACGGGACATAACTCGACCGACTGGATCCTGCGCGCGCAAGACGGCCGGATAGACTTCTCCTCGCTCGCGCCGACGCTGTCGCGCATCTACGCGTTCGACCTGTTCGTAAACAACGTCGATCGGCACACGAACAACTACATCGTGCGTGAGCAGCACTTCGGTATCTCGCTCCTGGCGTTCGACTACAGTCGCGCGTGGCTGGTTCAGGGCATGCCGCCGCCTGTCCTGCCGATGTCGGACATGCACAATACGGTCAGGGTGATCAAAATCCTGCGCGCTCTGTTTGGCGAATTCTTCATCAAGTCGGAAGCATACCACGTTCTAGATAGAATAGAGTCTCTTGACGACTCTAAGGTGGATAAGATTATAGCTTCCCACCCAAAAGAATGGTTGACCGATCAGCAGCGTGATGGCATTATTTCGTGGTGGAAGAGCGACGTGAGGACTTCACGTATCGGCGATATAAGGGAAGGAGTTAAGGGTGGCGACTATCTTTAACTACGCCGTTGTTCAGGCGGTTCCCGATCGTCGTCGTGGCGAGCGGGTGAATATCGGACTGATGATCTTCGGACCGGACGGCGTTGAGCTCCGCATCAGCGAGACGCGCAAGCTGGCCGTGTTGGCGGCCGGGTCGTGGGACGCTGACATCGACGCGTTCGCCTCGGCCGTCGAGGCGCTGGACGATCCTTCGCTTGAGGCCCGCGAGCGCATGGACCGCGTGTCGCTGGTGGAAAACCAGTTCACGTCGACCAGCCGCGGCTGGTTCGAGGCGAGAAAGCCGGCCGAATACGAGAAGATGGTCGGCGAGATCGTCGATACGCTGGTCGCCCGCAGGCGTGCGCCGCGCAGCCGCGACGGATCGACCGTGGTGGCGGAGATCAGCGCCGAGCTGCGTGGAGCCGAGATCCTGGCTGGCCGCGACGACGAGCTGCGTAGCGGCAAGGTGATCCGCAACTTCCGCGTCGCCGACGGGCTCGAGGCCGACTTCGCGCAGCTGAACGGTCAGTTCCACGTCGCGGCAGTGCTCGACCTGCGCGCGAACAGCCCGCGGCTCGCCCAGGCGGCGCTGAAGGCCGTGGTTCTCGATCGTGCCCAGTCGGTCGTGCCCGACTACAGGGTGCACAAGATCGGCGTGTTCGCCGCGGCGCCCGCGCGGCTCGGCGAGCTTCACGACAACCTAGCGATCCTGAAGCCGTATGCCGACGAGCTGGTCAACTGGGAGGATCCGTCGGACCGCCGCGAGCTGAAGCGCATCTTCTTCGACGCCTACAACTCGCACAGCCCGACGCCGTTGGGGCACTGACGACAGGCCCCTCCGGCCGGACATGCCCCGGATCCGGGACGAAGAATCTGCATCAGCGCTGTTCCCGGAATGTTCACTCCGTCCTACAAAGGCGGAATGACCGTACCGCGAGCAAGCATGCCACACCTGACGCTGCACGAGCTGCCGTTCGAGATGGTGCCGTTCGAAGCGCGCATGCTCGTCGAAACGACGCCCGCGGGTTTCCCGTCGCCGGCGCAGGACGACATGGACGAGCCGATCGATCTCGCCTCATGGCTGATCGACCATCCGGCGGCGAGCTACGTCATGCGCGTAGCGGGGCACTCGATGGTGGATGCCGGCATCGCCGATGGCGATCTGGTGGTGGTCAGCCGGGCTGTGGAAGCGCGTCCCGGCGACATCGTCGTTGCGCTTGTCGACGGCAGCCGCACGATGAAGCGGCTCCGGCGCTCGGCCGGTCGACTGTGGCTGGTGCCGGAGGCGGAGGGCTACGATCGGATCATCGTCGACGAGACGGTCGAGGTATGGGGCGTCGTCGTGGCGCTGGCGCGGCGGTACAGGCGATGACCACCGTCGCGCTCATCGACTGCAACAACTACTACGTCAGCTGCGAGCGCGCGTTCGACGCCAGCCTGAACGGCGTGCCCGTCGTCGTCGCGAGCAACAACGATGGCTGCGCGATCGCGCGATCCAGCGAGGCCAAGGCGCTCGGTGTGAAGATGGGCGATCCGATCCACCTGATCCGCGATCGGCTGACGAAGCACGGCGTTGTGGTGCGCTCGTCCAACTACACGCTCTACGGCGACATGCAGCGGCGGGTGGTCGCGGCGGTCGAGGAATTCGCCAGCGAGGTCGAGATCTACTCGATTGACGAGACGTTCCTCAATCTGGAGCCGTTCGCCGACCGCGATCTGGTCGATCACGCCAATGCGATGCGCGACCAGGTCCGGCGCTGGACCACGATCCCGACCTGCGTCGGCATCGCCCCGACGAAGACGCTGGCGAAGCTGGCGAACGCCGCCGCCAAGAAGAACCCCCTGTTCGACGGCGTCGCCGACCTCCGCGATCCCGTCCTGCGTTCCTGGGTGCTGGACCGCTTCCCCGCCGGTGACGTGTGGGGCATCGGACGAGCGACGGCGACGAAGCTCGCCGAGATCGGCATCACGACAGCCGGGCAGATCCGGGACATGCAGCTCAAGCAGGCCCGTGGGCTCGGCACCGTCGTTCTGGAGCGGCTGGTGGCCGAGCTGCAGGGCGTAGCGGCGAGCGCGGTCGAGGTGATCGAGCCGCAGCGCAGGGGCATGGCGGTGACGCGCAGCTTCGGTACGCCAGTGCATGATCTGGAGACGCTGATGGGCGCGGTCGCGCAGTATGCGATGCGCGCCGGCGAGAAGCTGCGCCAGCATGGGCTGGTCGCCGGCCAGCTCACCGTCTTCTTCCACACCAACCGGTTCAAGGCCGGTGCCGGACAGTATCAGGGCGCCCGGCGGATGTCGCTGCACCCGATGACGGCGGACTCGCTCGAGCTGCTCGCGGCTGCGCGGCGCGGCGTCGAGGCGGCGTGGCGCGATGGCTACGCCTACACCAAGGCCGGCATCATGCTCGACGACCTCGTCGCGGCCGAACTGCGGCCCAGGACGCTGTTCGAGGGCGACGTTGAACGTCGCGAGCGGCTGATGACCGCGCTGGACGAGGTCAACGGCAGGTTCGGCAAGTTCACCGCCGTGCCTGCGGCGCAGGGATTCAGGCGCGACTGGAAGATGCGCGCGGAGAACCGGTCACCGGCATGGACCACGAGGATCGAGGACGTTCCGATGGTGAGTGCTGACTGATCGACCGTCGCGATCTGGAGGATCCTGATCCCTTGGCGATTTTATCTCTCCATCCTACAACCGAAAATCAACGGGCCTGAGTTCATTGAGGCGTCGAGGGGGACTTATGGACGATACGGCTGATGCTCAGGAGCTGCTCATCAACCTTGCGGTCGAGAGCTGGCGGCTGTGTCGCCTGTTCCAGCGTTCGATCGACGCAAGCGATATCAGGGCGGCGGGGCGCCAAGCCAATCAGGTTAGATATTTTCAGCGCAAGCTGGACGACAGTCTCTCACCCTTGGGCCTTCGTCTCGTGACTCTGGATGGGCAGCCCTACGACACGGGCATGGCAGCCACCGCGCTCAACGCGGCGGACTTCGGTCCCGAAGACAACCTTTACGTCGATCAGATGATGGAGCCGATCGTGATGGGTCCCGACGGGGTTCGTCGTACCGGCACCATGATGCTCAGGAATTAAAAGCGTGGAATACGTAGGAATCGATCTCGGTACGACCAACAGCGCGATCGCCAGCTACGATGGCGAGGCGGTGGCTCTCTACAAGAGCCCCGAGCAGCACGACGTCACCCCGTCAGCCATCTTTATCGATCGGCGCGGCAACAAGTTCGTCGGTTCTCGAGCCTACGCCAACGCGGCACGTAATCCAGATAACGCGGCCACGCTGTTCAAGCGCATGATGGGAACCAGCACGCCGGTTCGGCTGACGGCCTTGAACAAGGTCATGACTCCGGAGGAGTGCTCGGCCGAGGTCCTGCGCACGGTGTTCGGCTATCTTCCCGAGACGATGCGGCGAGATGGCGACACCGGCACCGTCATCACGGTTCCTGCCGCCTTCAACCAGATGCAGAAGGATGCGACGCTCGCGGCAGCCGAGTCCGCCGGCATCGGTCGGGTGGCGCTGATGCAGGAGCCGGTGGCCGCAGTCATGAGCGTCATGCGACAGCGCAATCGCGACGGCACGTTCCTGGTTTTCGATCTCGGTGGCGGCACTCTGGACATCGCCATTGCCCAGAGCATGAAGGGTCGCGTCAGCCTCCTCGCGCATGGCGGGGTGGAGATGTGCGGTGGTCGGGACATCGACCGCGCTCTGATGGACGAGGTGGTCAAGCCATGGCTGGTCCAGACCTTCGACCTCGGCGAGAACTTCGTTGCCGACAAGCGGTTCAAGTCTCTCGTCCGACTGGCGACATGGGCAGCCGAGCGCGCCAAGATCGAGCTGTCGCGTGCTGACGACGCAGTGGTCGCGCTGTCGGAGACCGAGATCGGCGTGCGCGACGACGCCGGTGAAGAGATATACATCGACATCCCGCTCGACCGAGCTGGACTCGATCGGTTGATCGCACCAATCCTCGACAAGGCAATCGAGTCTGCGCGCGCGACGCTCGACCAGGCCGGCATCAGCTCCCACGACGTCGACCGAGTGGTCTTCGTCGGTGGCCCCACGCAGTACAAGCCGCTCCGCGACAAGGTCGCTTTCGAACTTGGGATCGCCGCCTCGACCGACGTGAACCCGATGACCGCGGTTGCCGAAGGCGCGGCGATCTTCGCTGAGTCGATCGACTGGTCCACCCAGAGCCGCGGTCGCAAGGCTTCCCGCAGTTCCCTGTCTGCTACCGGCCTTGAGTTCTCGTTCGTCGCGCGCACGCCTGATGCATCGGCCCGAATAGTCGCACGGAAGGTCGGCGCCTCCACCGGCGAGTTCCAGGTCGACAGCTTGGACACTGGCTGGTCGTCCGGGCGCAAGGAACTGAAGGAAGGTGCGGCCATCGACCTGCCGCTGGCGAAGCCTGGCGAGAACGGCTTCCGCGTCTTCGTCTTCGACGCAAGCGGCGGCCCGGTGGGCATCGCCAATGACCGCATCGTCATCAGCAGGACGGCCGCGTCCATCGACGCCATCCCGGCCTCGCACACCATCAGTGTCGAGGCGCTCGAGCGACGTGGTGGGCCCACTGTGCTGGTTCCGCTTGTCCGAGCGGGCGATGCACTGCCCAAGAAGGGCGTCGTAAACTTCAGGGTTGCCGAAGCCCTTCGAGCGGGCAGCCCTGGTGCGCTCAACTTCAAGCTCTGGGAAGGCGACATCCGCGAGCCCGTCGAGGACAACGTGTTCATCGGCACCTTCCGGGTGTCGGGATCGGACTTCGAGGAAGGGATGATCTCGGTCGGCTCGGAGATCCGGTGCGAGTACGAGATTACCGATGGCGGGACGATCCGCCTTGACGTGTCGGTAGACGAGATTGGCGGCTCGTTCACTAGCGGCCACAACTATTACGCACGACAGGATGCGCAGCTCGACTATGCGCAGGCGGCTGGCCTGGTCGCCGTCGAGGCCCAGGCGACGATCGGGCGGCTCGACGAGTTCGGTCGGCACATCGACGATCCTCGGGTCGGTGCGATCCGGGACAGAATAGCCAAGGCGTCGAGTCTCGATGTCGACCGTGCCGAACCCGAGGAAACCAAGCAGGCCCTCGACGAAATTCGCGCCGCACGCCGCGACATTTCTCAGGTTCGTAAGGACCATCTCAAGGTCATTCGCCAGATCGATCTCGATGGCGTCGTTGCTAACTTCGACGGCTGGGGGCGCGAGTTCGCCCGCCCCGAAGAAGCCAAGGCGTTCGATGCGCTTGTGCGGACAGCGCAGCATTCGATCGACATCAACGGCACCGACTTCGAGGCGCACCTGTCGGAACTACGGTCGAAGAACATTGCGGCGCTGTGGCGATCCGACGAGTTCATTGTCGAACGCTTCCACTGGCTTTCGCGCAGCCCAGAGCAGTTCATCGACCAGGCCCGCTACGGAGCGCTCATCCAGCAGGGCCGGGCTGCTCTGGCTCAGCCCGATATAGCGATGCTTCGCGATCTTCTCATCACTCTCGACGAGCTGCGTTTCACGCGTGGCGGCGAGGAGGAGATGCTCGCGATGACCAACATCGTGAGGGGCTGATGCCAAGCTCTCCGCTTCCCCAAGGAACGCCACTTCCGGATGGCGCCCAGCTCGGGCGTGTCATCCGCTCGGTCGATAACGCCTTCTGGATCCATGCGGTTAAGGGGGGACGGCGCGTGCTCGTCATGACGCCCACCTTCGCCTCGACCACTGGGCTTGAGCTGGCTGAGCTGAAGATCCTGACTTTCGCCGGCATCGACTACAGCTGCCATCTCTGCTCAGGAGCGCTTGACCTGCTCGAGCATGTGCCGAGGCCATCCACGGTCGATCAGGCCCTTGCGCTTGCCACCGCACTCGCGGCGATCGACGAGCCGGTGCAAGGCATAATCTACGACGACGTGACCGGCACGCTCATTCCGATCTCCGCAGCGGAGATGCCGCCTCTATCGAAGGCGGATGTCCTGGGCCGCTACCTGACCGGCGGCGTCGAAGTCACCGGTGACGACATAGTCGCGCTCGCGCGCATCCGGCCGACGTTCGACGAAGACGATCTCGTGTTGATCGCGGCGGCCGCAGGCTTGGCGACGAAGAGGCCCATCCGATCCGGCAACTCCACACGCCGGAAGGCCAGTGCGCCGGTCTCGCCGCCGCCGCTGACGCCGGTCGGACGGTTCGAGTTGCCTGGTCGCCTTGCGCTTGCCGACTTCTTCAATGAACACGTCATCGACATCGTCGCCGACGAGGAGCGTTACGCCGCACTTGGGATAGGTTTCCCAGGCGGAATCATCCTCGAGGGGCCGACCGGCTGTGGGAAGACCTTCGCGGTCGAACGGCTGATCGAGCATCTCGGCTGGCCGAGCTTTCCCATCGAGGCGTCCAGTGTTGCGAGCCCCTATATCCATGAGACCTCGCGCAAGGTGGCGCAGGTATTCGCGGACGCGGTCAAGGTTGCGCCGTCTGTCATCGTCATCGACGAGATGGACGCATTTCTTTCGAGCCGGGAAGTCGGCTCGCAGCAGCATCACGTCGAGGAGATAGCAGAGTTCCTGCGTCGTATCCCAGAAGCGGCGAAGCAGCGCGTACTGGTGGTCGGCATGACGAACCAGGTCGAAGCGATCGACCCCGCCATCCTGCGACGCGGCCGCTTCGATCACGTCATCCATGTCGATCACGCCGGTCGGGACGAGATTGCCGGCCTGCTCCGGTCATTGCTCGCCGACATTCCCAACGACGTGTCCGATCTGGATGAGCTGGCAGGTCGATTGGCCGGCCGTCCGCTATCGGACGTGGCGTTCGTAGTACGTGAGGCAGGGCGGTTGACGGCGCGAGCGCGCAAGGAACGCATCGGCTCCGACGAGATCGCAGCGGCCCTGGCGAGAAGCCCATCGCGCGACTCCGACGATCAGCGCAGGATCGGGTTCTGAAGATGAGCGACTTGACTGGCAGGGGCTTCGAAGGCCTGTCCGACTATAGAACCGATGTGGATGAGGCGATTGCGAAGGCTGATCGTATCGCCTCGGGTACGCGACCTGCTCAGCCTCGGAATCCGAGGCCGACGCCGACGACACCAGCCACCCCGATCCACAGTGACGGTGGAGCGTTCTTGGGTTTGTTGAAGAAGGTCGGCGGGTGGGTCCTCGCCATCGGCCTGATCTTCGCGGTTAAAGCCTGCATCTTCGGCGGAGTGCGGGCCGTGAGCAGCAGTGGATCCTCATCCCCGACCTATTCCACGTCGAGCTCATCAGATCAGCCCGGGGAGTATGTTGCCGACGTGAACGATACCGACGCGATGACGGACAACATGACGGCCGTCGATGGAGGCGACGGGACGCCTACGATCGGCGAGGCGCTCGATGCGTCTGAGACCGATGCGACACAGGAGACATCGCCGTCGGACGACGGCGCAATGGCGAAGCCGGTACCTGGGTATGCTACCCTCAGTATATCGGAGGTGAGGTACTGTCTGGCGGAAGACATGCGCATCGCGGCGCAGAAGACGGAACTCGACAGCCTGCAGTACAGCGACATGGACCGTTTCAATCGCAACGTAGATGGCTTCAACGATGCCGTGAACGACTACAACAGCCGCTGCGTCAACCGTTCCATCATGACGAACGACCGACCGCTTGCGACGTCGCAGGTTGAACAGCAGCGCTCTCAGCTCCAGGCGGAGGGACGCGACCGTGTCCAGTGAAATTACCATGACAACCAACAACCCGTTCGCGGTTCTCGGAGTATCGACGCGGGATGATCGCGTGCGCATCATGGAGGCGGCCGAAGAGCGCGCGGACATTCTCGACCCCGAAATCTGCTCGCAGGCGCGCGCGACGCTGACGAACCCCCGCAAGCGTCTTGAAGCGGAGCTCGGCTGGTTCCCGGGAACGTCGCCGAAGATCGCCGAACAGGCCTTGTCGACACCGGTGGCCGGTATCGATCAACTGCCGCTTGCCGGGCTTGCCAAGGCCAACGGACTTGCCATCGCGGCGGAGCGCTGGACCCCGTCGAATACCGAACAGCTTGGCAGCTTCCTGGATAGGCTCAGTGCCGCCGTTGACGAGGTAGACCTCACCCAGGTTCTTCGCGAGGTCAACGAGGACCGGGAGATCGCGGGATTTCCAGCGTTCTCCTCCGCCGAGGCAGCCGAGGATGTCCTGCGTGACCGCCGTCAGGCCTGGCGCCGTTCAGCGATGATGGTGATGGAGCGAACGCCAACCGCCGACATGGCGGAAGCGATGTTCATCCTCGTGGACAGGCTTGAGGCCGAGAAGCGCTTCCCCCTCTTCATGCACGAGCTGATCGCGGACTATGCGCTCCGCGCCCAGCCGTTCATGGCCCGGGAAGTGGAAGGTGCCGAGCGCCTGGTCGATAAGGCCCGTGAACTAGCCGGCCTGCGACCAGACGCTCTTCCGCCGCTATTCGATGCCTTGAAGGAGCTGCTCGGCACCTGGGACGAGGTGACCCGCCCTATTCAGCTCAGCGCGACTTTGCTCGGTCGCAAGGATTCGGACAGCGAGAACCTTGCGTTCGCCGTTCGCGGGCTGTCGATCGACCTGTATAACGATCATCGGCTTGTCGACGAGGCGCGGCAGGTGTCGGCCATGGTCGGCGCCAGCTTCTCTGCTCTGCCGCGGATAGCCACCCAGGTAGCCGAAGATGCCAAGGCACTAGAGAAGCTGGCTGCCGAGGCCGCGCAGGAGGAGGCCGACCTGGCCTATGCGGTTGATATCGGGACCTTTAGCAAGTCCCGCCTGGCCATCGACAAGGCTGGCATAGAATGGAAGGGTCAACGGACATCACTGTCCGCTGTATGCGGGGTGCGATGGGGTGCGGTGAAGAAGTCGGTCAACGGCATCCCGACGGGGACAGACTATCTGATCGCATGGACGGATGGCTTGTCCACCACGACGGCTGAATTCAAGAACGGAGCCATTTTTGAGGCATTCGTCCCGAAGCTCTGGAAGGCAGTGGGCTTTCGGCTTGTCGACGAGATGGTGAGTACGCTCGGCGGCGGCGGTGAGCTACGGTTCGGCAACATGATCGTTCGTGACAACACCGTCGTGCTGACGAAGCGTAAGTTCATGGGGAGCGAGCCCGCGGAGTTCGGCTGGGGTGACGTGAGTGTTACGACTGCTGATGGATCGTTTGTCGTCAATGGTCCCAAGGGATCGAAGGCCTCTGCATCAATGCCATACAGGGAGGTCACGAACATCCACTTCTTCGAGCTTCTGGTGAGACAGGCCTTCAAAAACGGGCGCGTCAGGCTCAGCGAAGCCTTCGCATGATCGCATGATCCGAGCGAGATCGCTGGACCCCGCCCGGAATCGGTTCTGTCCCGATCCGTCGTGAAGTACGGCGTCAGGTCATACGTTCGAATGGGGCGGCAAAACTGAGCCTTGATCCGTATCGGACGTGGAGGACCAGCTGCGCCACGAAGCGACCCGAAGCCTCGGCATCTGCACGCGAATGCATGTGCCAAGGTCCGGGATCCTGTCGTTCAGATGCGTCACTGCCAGCACCATGATCGGCAGGGTGTCGAGCAGCTCGTGGCGCAGGACGGAGGCGAGCGGCACCGCATCGCCGCGGCGCATTGCGGGAAGCGGCATGCCCCACGCGTGCAGCGTCTCGAGCGGGTGATGGTACCAGAGCCCCTGGGCCAGACGGATCACGCATCGGAGCCCTTCCGGCGCGAGGTAGGCCTGGATCTCGAGCTCGCGGTCGGCTGAGCGGATGGATTGGTCCTGCCAGATCGCACCGCTCGCCAGCCTGACGAGGAACGCGCGTAATCGCGTGTCGGCGGCCTCGAGCGCCGACAGGATGACGATCGGGAGTTCGAGCCGGTCGCCGTCGAACGCGTGCCGGGGAAGCGGATCCGGACCCGGCGTCAGCGGGACCATGCCGCGCGGTCCGCTGTGCGGCGGGCGGCTCACGGCCGTCCCGCCCCGCCGTCATGGCCGATCGCAAGCGGCCCCGCAGGTCGAGGTGCTTCGGTCGGCTGCCGTTCTGACCGGTCGGCGAACAGGAGCGTCATGAGGTGCTGCGTCAGGGCCGGCGCGCCCTCGCGCAGGACGAGTTCGCCCCATGCGGTCCAGCGGTCGGACCGGTCGGCCATCCACAGGAAGAGGCGGTCGCGCAGCTGCGCGTCGGGGAAGCGGATGTGCCAGATGGTCCGTGCGACGGGGATCACGTCGTTGGGATCGCGATGAAGCAGCGAGATGCCCGCGGTGCCGAACGCCGTCTCGCGTACGATCACGAGCGGCAGCAGCCGCGCGCTCGCCTCCGCCGCCTCGAACTTGGCACGGTCGCA
The DNA here is from genome assembly GCF_010450875.1 of Sphingomonas insulae. Taxonomy (NCBI): domain Bacteria; kingdom Pseudomonadati; phylum Pseudomonadota; class Alphaproteobacteria; order Sphingomonadales; family Sphingomonadaceae; genus Sphingomonas; species Sphingomonas insulae. Next base: position 2,072,838 of record NZ_CP048422.1, on the reverse strand, counting down.
TTCGTCCAGTGCCCCTGGCGTACCGAGAAATTCGACCGCGGCACGTCCGACGGGCACGGCGTTCAGCTCGACCGGACGCGTGACAGCCAGCATGCGCAGGACGGCGACGCCTTCCGCCGAGAGGTCGGCGTCCAGCGGGTCGCGACGGAAACCGCCCTCCACGAGTCCCTCGGCGTACATCCAGTACCACCAGAACCGCATGAAGACATGATCGCCGCCGAAGACCGAATGGGCTCTTTCGTCTGTCGAGACGATGCCGTGTCGCTTGGAGGCGAACGCCGCGAGCATCAGCTCCAGCTGCTCGTTCATTACCCGGGGACTGGACGTGCTCATCCGCAGGCGCCCGGCCCAGAAGGCGTGACGCAGGCTTTCCCATGTCCGGCCATGCTGGTCGATGACGGTGACCCCGCCAACACCGGTCGCGATCCGCATCCAGCATCCCCAGGGAAGCTCCGGGGAATAGGCGTAGTCGGTCATCGCACCTCTCCCAGCAGCGTCAGGTCGCGGGCGAGATCGGTACAAAGATCGATTGCATAGGCCTCGTCGCGGTAGACCTGATCGATGCCGAGGCGGCGCGCCTCGGTGGCGTGCCCGATGTCGTCGGGGACCAGATCGGTGATCTGGTCGCACGTCGTTCCGATCCACCACGCGTCGTCGACGTGCTCGACGCTGCCGGAATGGACGTGGCAGATTGACCGGTCCTCTGGGCCTCGGTCGTCACATGCTTCGGCGTAGTCGACACCCCCGTGCGTGCGCAGGAGTCCGGGCGGGATGGCGCCGGCCGAATACCCGAAGAGCGGGTGTCCACGCCTGACGGCGACGAACGCCCCCAGGTGCCCCCTGTTCATCCGGCGGACAATGCAGTCGAGACCGGTGGCGGGATCGGTCCACGCGAGCTTGTCGTGCTCGCGCCTCCAGGGGCCGGATGTCTTCGGCTGGAGGTCCGGAACGCTGTACGCCTTCTCGATGCGCCGGCCGGACAAGACGATGCCGGTGCTCGGCGCGACCGTCGCAGGCGGGGCGCTGGTGCGACGCTTAGCCATGCGCGCCTCCCGCTATCGCGATCGCGACCCACAGGCCGCCGGCGACGATGCCGAGGTCGACGACAAGGATGAAGATCATCGCGCCGAGCAGCGAGGTGCGGGCGATCGATCCGGGTACGTCGGGGATAGCCAGGATCTCCCGGCACGCCTGCCACGTGGTGCCGGTCGCGCCGCAGCCGACCAGCGCGGTCCCGATGCCGAAGACGAAGAGGGGATCCATCACGCCTCTCCCGCCAGGAGATGCTGCTGGTGACCGCGTGCGCTCTGCCACCAGTCGATGCCCGAGAGCGTCGTCTGGTTGAGCAGCGTGCCGCGTTCCGACAGCCAGGTGCTGGCCACCCAGATGCGGGTTTCGGGATCGCGCGTGATGTACGGTTCGGAAAGAGCCTTGAGCAGCATGACCGTCCCGAGCGGATCGGCCTGCCGCGACGCCAGCGCCGCGCAGCTCCCACCGATTTCGTAGCAGATGCCGAGCGCCATGCTGTCCATGCAGAAGAAGGCATGCGCGAGGTCGTTCCAGGTCGGGGCGAGCTCGTCGTCGGGGATCGTGGCCAGCTCGGCGATGAGCGCGGGAGGCGCGAGGCGACTGACTGACACGATGGAGACCACCGCGGTCTCCACGATGCTCGCGTCGGCGAGGAAGGCGGTGCAGGAGAGCGTGCGCCACCAGGACAGCGGGCCGGTGCCCCTGTCGCCGAGCGCCTCGAGCTGGTCTTCGAAAGCGATGTTCCTCATGTGCAAAGCTCCGTCCGCAGCGCCGGAATTCGGGCGCTGTCATTTCAGGATGGGATATGTCATCCAGAAATTGCAGAACGTAGCGGGAACGATTTGGACTCACTGAATGAAGGAAAAACTTCAGTAGGACTCCGTCAAGCCTTCACTGCGGCCCACTTGTCACCTAGGTGGACGACAATTCCGCCCCTGTCATCGAGCTTCCTGAGCAGGGGCGAGATGCTCGTCCGCGGGATAGTCTCGCCGAACCGCTCCTTGACTGCGTCCATCATCGCCCTGATGCCCATGGGTTCGGGCGACGCCCGGAGGACCTCCAGCACCATCACGGTGTCCGTCGGTAGCCCCAGCTGCTTCTTCGTCCGCTGCCGGTTGGCTCGACCGTTGCCCGGTCTGTAGAGATTGCCGTTCAGGCGGATGTCCCCCATCACGTGGAACGGCCGCAGATCGTCCCGGAGGCCCTTCTCGGTTACCCGTCGGCCCGTCGCCTTCCCGACCCGTTCGGCGAGCTGCCCGGCGGGGATCCCTTCGTCGCCTGCGCTCCGGACGATGTTCAGCGCATGTTCGATCGCCGGGCTGGCGAGGCGGCGCTGCTGTGCGCCGAGGTCCACTCCGGCAAGGCCCGCGAGCTCGACCGCCGCCGCGATGCGCTCGCGGTCGAGGCGCTCGGCCTGATCGAGGGCCGCGTCGATCTGCGCCGACAAGTCGATGATGCGCGTCGCCTCGGCCACGATCCGCGAGGATCGCTCCCTCTCGTGCATGGTCATGTATATCTTCCTTTTCAAGGTCGGGTAGTGACGTGCATCGAAGACTCTACAGAGGATAATTGACTCATGAGCCTGCGATCGTCATGGTCGGCGCATGAGCGAATCACCTGCATCCCCGTCGACCCGGCTGGTCACCCTCGATCTCGACGATCTCTATCGTCGACGTGACGAGGCGGAGGAGCGGGTCGCCCGCGAGACGCGGGCGCTCGCAAGCATCTTGGGCGCCATTCAGGTCGTGGAGGAGGCGCTAGGCCTGACACCGCGAGGCGCTCCGCAGCAGGGGTCGGCAGGCGCGACGGTCGTGAAGGCTCGCCCGACGCACCGGACGATGCTGACGACGGTGCTCGCCGAGGCCGGGAAGCCGATGGGAGTGCGCGAGATGATCGACGCCGTGCATGCCCGATGGGGCGTGACGATCCCCCGTACGAGCGTATCGCCGCTTCTTCGCAAGCTCGCCGATCGCGGCGAGTTGAGGCACGATGGCGAGAACGCCAGATGGGTCATCGGCGATATCGATCGTGCGACGGTCGAGGGCGAGATCGTAGGGTTCCGCGGTCCCAGGACCGCGAAGCGCGAAGCGGCATGATGGTCGTCAGCTCAGGTTCGCCGGCCGGAGGCGCGATGCGCTGATGGCGATTTTCGTCCGGGAGGAGGTGCGGGGCCGCCGTAGGAGCGGCAGGCCCCGCGGACCACTCTTGCCGGACCCCACCACCGTGAAGGAGAAGGTCATGAAGCCGACCTGAGGATTACCCCAGAGACGACATCCGGCTGAAGCGGCTAAGTTCCGAATCGCACGCCGCACCCCCGGACGTCAACACCCGTCACGTCGCACTGCGAAGCCCGTTTTCAGGATAGGACGGGAACCGTTCACGTTGTGTTCGGTTCATGGCCGACTCCCGTGCGGTCTTCGGAGGACTGTGGAGGCCGGATGGTCTCTACGGGCGAGTTCGGCCGCCTTCCGGTCAGGAGCGGCGATCGATGCAGCATGACGATGACGACGATATGGTCAGCGGGACGACTGGCGCGCGAGCGCGGCTTCCCGACTGGCCGAGACTGATGCCGCTGCGGCTCGCCTGCGCCTATTTCGGCGTGTGCGACAAGACCTTCCGTTCGCTCGGCATCGCGCCGCGGCGGATCGGACGGCGCGTGCTCTGGGACCGGCAGGACCTCGACCGCTTCGCGGACGCGATGGCCGGAACGCCGTCGCGGTCTACGGACCCGGCCTCGAGTGCGCGGGCGATGCAGCAGCGGTTCTACGCAAGGCTCAAGAAGCATGAACAAGCAGCACGGCAAGGTTGATAAGCCCAAGTACACCTACATCGCGCGCGGCACCTACTGGCGCTTCCGCTATCGCGACTTCCAGACCTCGCTGCCGGGGCAGCCCGGCGAGCCCGAGTTCCTAGAGAAGTATCAGCGACTGCTGACGCAGATCATCCCGCCCGAGCGCGTGCGGGTCGAGAACGCACACGGTAGCTTCTCGTTCGTGCTGGAGAAGTTCTTCGCCGACGTCGAGTTCCGCGCGCTGGCGCACAAGACCCAGGAAGGGTATCGCGGGTTGGCGCGGAAGGTGGAGCCGTTGCTGGGCGACTGCGACATGACCGCCACCACCTCCGAGATGATCGCCGAGGTCCGAAATACCGTCCCGATCGGCAGCTCGAATGGCTTGAGGGCCTTCATCAGCCGTCTGTACAATTTCGCCAGCAAGCGCGGCTATGTCGAGAAGGGCGTGAACAGGGCGCGGGAACTCGACAGGGTCAAGATCGTGTCCGACGGGCACGTGCCGTGGTCTGACGACGAGATCGTCCTTCTTCTCAAGCATGCGAAGGGGGCGATCCGCACGCTGCTGATCCTGGGGCTCTGCACCGGTCAGCGTGCCGGCGATATCGAGCGCACGCAGTGGTCGCAGGTGCTCGGCGACAGCATCCGCGTCAGGCAGGGGAAGACGAGGGAGCTCCTCGACATCCCGCTGCATCCGATGCTGAGGGCCGAACTCGACTACCTCCGCGCGCAGGGCCCCGTCTCGGGAGCGATCGTCCGGAACCACGTCGGCAATCCCGTCGGCAGGAAGAGCTACAATCGGCGGCTGACGAAGCTGATCGCGAGCATCCCGAACTTTCCGCATCGCACGCCCCACGGCGGCCGCTACGCGACCGCCGCGATGCTCGAGGATGCCGGATGCACGGTCCAGGGCATCATGGCGATCATCGGTCATCGGACGTACCAGCAGGCGATCGCCTATCTCATCAAGCGCAAGGAGGCGGGTCATGCCATGGCGAGGCTGGTCGAGCACGCCGCGGCGATGAATGCGGAGCCGCCGATGATGCGCCAGGCGGTCAGGCGGGCTGCGCCGCGTCTGCGCCTGCGTCTGGTCAGCCTGGCCAAGGCGGCCTAGCCCGAGCCGATCGCGGCGGGTGACAGTCGGGGGTCGGGGCCGCGAGGCCCCGGCCCTTTTCCATGCCGGCTCGGCATGAGGAGGAGGCATTGGTCCGCCTCTTCGGCCGACGCCCGGCAAAGTGCGAACTTCTGCGAACTCTGACGCTTTTCTGCGGCTTTGGTATCATCGGCGCTGTTTGCAAAAAAGGGGAGGGCCGCAGAAAACCGTCAAAGTTCGCACCTACGAATGGACTCATCCAGAAATGGATAGGAACCACGATCAGTCGCTAGGGCTAGTAATCTTAGCTCGCGCGACGAGCTTTTGAACCAGGTCGACCCACTTCACGTTTGCCGCCGCCGCCGTGATGGCGTCCCAGTCGATAGCTGCGAAGACGATCCTGTCGAGGTTCCGCTTCAGCGACGGCAGACCGACACCGCTGCCGTACTTCCCGCCGACGCTGGTCGGCGCATGACCGCACAGTTGGTCGAGGATCCGTTCCTGGATCTCCGCTTCTCGCCCCTGGTCCTTGAAGGTGTGGCGGAACGAGTGGAACACGAGGCGCGGGTCGTCGGCGACGACCCTGTCGATATAGCGGCCGGCCCGACGGCTGGCCTCCTGTGTGAGCTTGCTGAACATGTTCGACGTCAGGTCTGGAAAGAGCTGGCGCTGATCCGCCCTCCTCAGCGCATCGACATAGCGCTCGAACCCGATGTCGAGAAGGCGATCGTGGATCGGCACGACCCGTCGGGACCCGTCGTTCTTGACTGACTTTTCCAGTTCGCCAGCGCCGTCCTCCGTGTCGGTCACATAGTCGTCGATGTCGATATGAAGAACGCCGTCACGTCGCACGACGTCGGCGAGATGGGCCTGGCCGATCTCCTCGATCCGAGCGCCGGAGGTCACGCCGAACAGGAAGAGCCAGTAGAGGGTGAGATCGCTCACCTTGGTACGGCGGTCGAGCAGCCGGGTGGGATGAAGGAAGAGCTCGCTGCCGAACAGCGTCGTCAGCTCCTCGCTCCTGAAGCTGCGCCGCCGGATCTTCGGCCGACCAGCGCCCTCCACGGTCACCCCGCGTCCGACGTTGTGCTCCAGCCAGCCTTCCTGGCTCGCGAATCCGAGAAGCGCCTGGACGGCGCCGATGCGCTTCTTGACGGTCGTGGCGCCAACCCGATTCAGCTTCGTCCCTGCGTACTTCTCCACGCGGGCCGGGAACGGGAGCTCGCGGTCCGCCCTAGGCATGCCGAGCGGCAGCCCACGAGCGGCGTCGCGGTAGTCGAGCAGCATGTCCTTGGTGAACGACGAGACGGCGATGTCGCCGTAGAACGCCACGAGATCCGCGATTGCGACCTTCGTGTCGTGGATCGTCTGTGGGCGCGGCGTACGGGCCTCCGCCCAGCGATCGAGCAGTTCGCCGAACCGAAGGCCGGAGTCGAGCCGCGAGCGGGACCTGGCGCGAGGCGGATTGTTCACGGCGTCGTGGAAGCGCCGGCTGTCCTCTTCGACCCGGACGTTCCAGGCGTCCATCAGCGCGAACTCGTTCTCGGGTATCCGCTTGACCGGCGGTGTGGCGAATCTGAACAGCGGAACAAGGATCTCGTCGCATGCCTTGATCCAGACCGACCGTGGCCGATCGCGGACGAAGTCGAGCCACTGGTCGCCGACGAGCAGCCTGCCGCGCTTGAAGGAGAGGTTGTCGGTGTCCTCCATGGGCATCGGCGTCGAGCGCTCCGCGACGAACCCGTGCAGCCGCACGCAGGTCTCCTCCGCATAGAACGTGCGCGCGAGCGAGTAGAACGGGTGGAAGAGGTTGTCGGGGCGGTATGTCGCGAGATACCGGCTCACGATGTCGCCCGCACGCTCGGCGGAGATCTCGTCGAGGGAGCGCGCGGCGAGGATCCGCTTCTCGGCCTCGTCCATCATGACCTGCAGTCGCGCGTTGGCCGCGACGAAGAGGCGTGCCGCCTCGGCGGGATCCCTCGTGCCGAGCGATTCCTTGAAGACCGGACTGCCGCCCATCTCGGGCCGCAGCCGTTCGGGTATCTGGCGCCGGAGGTAGTATATGCCGCTTGGATGTTTCCAGGGGTGGCCATCTGCACCATTCGTGTCTCGCTGTACCTGCTCGCTGTACCAGCGGGCGGTGAAGACACCGTAAATCCTGGATTTCTGCCGCTAACAGCGGTGCTGGTGACCCCTACGGGAATCGAACCCGTGCTTCAGCCGTGAAAGGGCCGCGTCCTAACCGCTAGACGAAGGGGCCAGCGGGGGTGCTGCTAGAAGAGGGTCGGCGATCGGTCAAGGGGCTGTTCATCAATTTGCCCATGCCGCATCCTCCAGATGCATTTCGGCGGCGGGGCGGCTGCCCCAATCGTCGATCTTGACCCGACCGGCGAGCCACAGGCGGCGATGCGGTGCGGCGCCGAGCAGCGCCTGCCCGAGCGTGGTGTCGGCGGCGCGGAACGCCACCGCCTTGAAACTGCGGCCATCATCGCCCGCGACGACGGCGCGGACGTGGCCGTTGCCGACGACATCGGCCTTGATGATCCGAACCGGTCCCGCTGCGATCCGCGGTGCCGGCCAGCCCATGCCGTATGGTCCGCCGACGTCGAGCGATTCGACCAGCAGAGGGTTCACCCCTCCCGGCGCGAGCACCGCATCGACCAGCAACGCCCGTTCACCCATCGCGCGATCGACGCCGGCGGCAAGCCGTTCCTCGAGGAAGTCGGCGAAGGCGGCGACCCGGTCTGCATCGATGGTGAGGCCCGCCGCCATGGCATGGCCGCCGCCGGCGACGAGCAGCCCGTGCTCCTTGGCGGCCAGCACGGCGGCACCAAGGTCGACGCCCGCGATCGAGCGACCAGAACCCTTGCCGATGCCGTCCTCGCCGATTCCGATGACGATGGCGGGGCGGCCGAGCTTTTCCTTCAGCCGTCCGGCGACGATGCCGATCACGCCGGGGTGCCACCCCTGCCCCGCCACCACGACGACCCGCCGATCGGCGGAGGTCATCGTGTCCGCGGCCAGTTGCACCTCCGTCTCGATGCCGCGGCGCTCTTCGTTGAGGCGGTCGAGTTCTCCGGCAATCTGCTGCGCCTCGTCCGGGTCCGCGGTGGTGAGCAGGCGGACGCCGAGGTCGGCGCGGCCGACACGGCCGCCGGCGTTAATGCGCGGGCCGAGTGCGAAGCCCAGATCGGTGCACGTCGGAGCGCGGGTCAGCCGCGATGCGGCCACCAATGCGGCAAGGCCGATGTTGCGCCCCTGCGCCATGACCTTCAGCCCCTGCGCGACGAATGCGCGATTGAGGCCGCGCAGCTGCGCCACATCGGCGACGGTGCCGAGCGCGACGATATCAAGGTGATGGATCAGGTTGGGCTTGGCCCGGGTGGCGAAGAACCCCCGCGCGTCCAACGTGCGCAGCAGCGCGGCGGCAAGCAGGAAACAGACACCGACTGCGGCGAGGTGGCCATGCGCCGCGCCCTCCCCCTCGTCCAGGCGATTGGGATTGACCAGCGCATGCGCCAGCGGCAGCGCAGCGGCACATTTGTGGTGATCGACCACGACGACATCGACGGGATGGGCATGGGCGGTCGCCAGCGCCTCGAACGCCTGCGCGCCGCAATCGACGGTCACGATCAGCGAGGCGCCCTCGCCCGCCAGCCGCACCAGCGCCGCGCCGGACGGGCCATAGCCCTCGATCAGGCGATCGGGGATGTAGGGGCGCGCCTCTACCCCCAAATCGCGCAGGACGAGGATCAGCAACGCCGCGGACGTCGCGCCGTCGACGTCGTAATCGCCGAACACCGCGATATTCTCCTGCGCCTGCACCGCATCGGCGAGGCGTTCGGCGGCGCGCTCCATGTCGCGGAAGATCGACGGGTCCGGCATGAACGCGCGGATCGACGGATTGCGGTGCTGCTCCAGCGTCTCGCGCGGCGCACCGCGGGCGAGCAGCAACTGCGTGACGAGGTCTTCGGTGCCGAAGCCGTCGCGACCGTCGGCGGCGAGGCTGCGCCACCGCCATGGTTGGCCGAGAATCGAATCCGTTACGCCGAGTACGGGTGTCATGGGGTGCGAAATGTTCCGGAACGCGCGCGGGGCTGGCGCAGCGTCGTCATACGGCAGCCGCGATGCGGGGGCAAACCCGCCCTTCGACAGCGGCGGGTCGGCTGCCTATATGCAAGGGGATGGCCGATTCCTTTGATCTGGGCGAACCGCCGCAGCCCGCAGCTCAGGCGCCGTCCGCCTCGAGCCCCTATCGCGTGCTTGCGCGCAAATATCGTCCGCAGACCTTTTCCGAACTGATCGGGCAGGATGCGATGGTCACCACGCTGGGGAATGCGATCAGGCGCGACCGGCTGGCGCATGCGTTCCTGATGACCGGCGTGCGTGGGGTAGGCAAGACGTCGACCGCGCGGCTGATCGCCAAGGCGCTCAACTGCATCGGGCCCGATGGCACCGGCGGCCCGACGATCGACCCATGCGGGGTGTGCGAGCCGTGCCGCGCGATCGCGGAGGGGCGGCACATCGACGTGATCGAGATGGACGCCGCGAGCCACACCGGCGTCGACGACGTGCGCGAGATCATCGATGCGGCACGTTATGCCGCGGTGTCGGCACGCTACAAGATCTACATCGTGGACGAGGTCCACATGCTGTCCAAGAACGCCTTCAACGCGCTGTTGAAGACGCTGGAGGAACCGCCCGCACACGTGAAGTTCCTGTTCGCCACGACCGAGGTGAACAAGGTGCCGATCACCGTGCTGTCGCGGTGTCAGCGCTTCGACCTGCGGCGCATCTCGGCAGAGCAGCTGGCGGCGCACTTCGCGTTCGTCTGCCGCGAGGAGGGCGTCGAGGCGGAGGCCGAGGCGTTGACGCTGATCGCGCGCGCCGCGGAAGGGTCGGCGCGCGACGGGCTGTCGATCCTGGACCAGGGCATCGCGCATGCCGGGCTGGAGGGTGGCGGCGTCACCGCGGCGGCAGTGCGGCAGATGCTGGGCCTGTCCGATCGCGGCGCGGTGCGCGACCTGCTCGGGCTGGTGCTGGCCGGCGATGCCGCGGCGGCGCTGGCCAGCCTGCGCCGGCAATACGACTATGGCGTCGATCCGCAGTCGGTGCTGCGCGCGATGCTGGAAACCGTGCACGGCATCACGCTGGCCAAGGTCGGCACGGCGGAGGACCCGGCACAGCCGGTCGAGGAACGCAACGCGCGCGCCGAATGGGCGGCCAAACTGTCCTTCCCTGCCCTGCATCGCCTGTGGCAGTTGTTCCTGAAGGGGCATGACGAGGTCGCGAAGGCGGCGTTGCCGATCGAGGCGGCGGAGATGGCGCTGCTGCGCGCGATCCACGCCTCGACCCTCCCCGACCCGGGCGAACTGGCGAAGGCGATCGCGAGCGGCGAGCTGACGGCGCCGCAGCCGCAGGGCGCCGCCGCCGCACCGGCCCCGCTGGCGGCGCCGGCCGCGGTCGAGCGGCAGGGTGCGCCCGCGGATTTCGCCGGGCTGGTGACGTTGCTGGAAGACAAGGGCCATCACGCGGTCGCGGCGCAACTGAGCAACGGCGCCCGCGTCGTCCGCTACGAGGCGCCCGAACTGATCCTCAGTGGATCGCGGCCGATGTCGGCGGATACGCTGCGCGACGTCGCCGATGCGTTGAAGACGGCGACCGGGAAAGCGTGGAAGATCGCCTTGGAGGATGCGCCCGGCGCGCCTACCTTGCGCGAGCAGGCCAAGGCCGAGGAAGAGGCGACGCGCCAGGCGATCCTCGACACGCCGCTGGTCAAGGCGGCGTTTGCCGCCTTTCCTGGGGCGGAACTGGAATCCTGGCCCGGCAAACGGAGTATCGCATGAAGAATATCGATGAAATCCTCGCGATGGCGCAGAACGTCCAGAGCGAATTGCAGAAGGCGCAGGATCAGCTCGACACGATCGAGGTCGAAGGCGTGTCGGGCGGCGGCCTCGTCAAGGTGAAGGCCAGCGCGAAGGGCCGGATCATCGACATCGCGATCGACGATTCGCTGATCGAGATGTCCGAGAAGCAAATGCTTGAAGACCTGCTGGCCGCCGCATTCAACGATGCCCGTACCAAGGCGGATGCAGTATCCGGCGCCGAGATGTCGAAGATGACCAGCGGCCTGCCGCTGCCGCCGGGCTTCAAGCTGCCGTTCTGAACCCCGCGCGCGCCGTCGGCGATGCCGGCGGCGGGACGCGTGCATCTATGGCTGGTGTGCGCCGCGACGATCGCCTCCGCCACCATGCCACAGCCGCCTATTTCAGGCAGGCGTCCAGGCCATTGCGCCGCACCGTACCGACGTAGCGCGCCAGCGTGTTGCCGTGCCGCCGCACGAAGCCGCGCGGATCGATCGCGGCCCGCTTCTTCGGCAATGGCAGGACCGCCGCGATCCGACCCGCTTCGGTCGGAGACAGCCTTGTCGCGTCATGGCCGAAATACCGCAGCGCCGCGGCGTCGGCGCCGTAGGTGCCGATCCCCGTTTCGGCGACGTTGAGATAGACCTCCATGATCCGGCGCTTGCCCCAGAGCGTTTCGATCAGGACGGTGAAATACGCCTCGAACGCCTTGCGGATATAGCCGCCGCCCTGGAACAGAAAGACGTTCTTCGCGGTCTGCTGGCTGATCGTCGAACCGCCCCGGATGCGGCCGCCCTGCGCGTTGCGATAGGCAGCGCCGGCGATGGCGCGGAAATCGAAGCCGTGATGTTCGCAGAAGCGTGAATCCTCGCCCGCGATGGCGGCACGCGCCATGTCGGGATCGATATCGGACAGCGGCATCCACCGTTTGGTGACGCTGCGTCCGGCGACCAGATCGCCGGCCATCGTCCAGGTGAACGGCACGGGTACGAAGCGATAGATGGCGACCCACAGCACGCTGACGCCGACGAAGATCAGGCCGGCCTTGAACAGGATGCGGAGGATGGAGATCATCGCCGCCTCTTACGTGCGGCGCGTGGCCGCCAGCAAGCCCAGGATGGCGTCCGCCGCATCGATGCCGGTCAGATAGGCGCCATGGGCCGTGGAGAAGTCGTGGTCGGAACAGGCCTCGCCAGCGAAGAACAGGCGGTCGTCGATGGTTGCGGCCAGTGCCGCGCGGGCGGCGGCATGGCCGACGCGGGCGTGGCTGTAGCTGCCGTGGATATATGGCATGCCACGCCAATGCGTCGCGGCGAGCGGCGTCAGCCGGGCGCGCCACGACGCCCCGAGCAGCGTCACCAGTTCCGCGAGGGCGAAATCCGCCGCAGCGTGGGCGTCCGGCATCGCTTCCGCACAGGCACCGCCGAAGAAGCTTTCGATGATCGGCAGGCCGAACGGCGACAGCCGATGGCTGGCGGTACACGTACGATGGGGGTCGCCGACCAGATGCGCGTTCGCCGGCCATTCCGGCGCGTCGACGGCGACGAACACCTTGTCGGCAAGCCCGAGCGGCAGCGCGGCTGCGGCGTCCTGCTTCACCGTTAACGCCGGGTCGAAGCGAAGCGTGCGATAGGCGGTGGTCGGAATCGCGAGGATGATGCGATCGGCCTCGATCGTGCCGGCGGGTGTATCGAGGCGGATCGTCGGTCCGCGATGGTCGATGCGGGTGACCGGCGTGTCAAGGCGCACGGGCGCCGCACCGACATGACCGACGACCAGCGTGCCATAGCCACTGGGCAATGCCCAATTGTCCTCGGTCGCGGCGTCTTCGTAACTGGCCCAGTCGTGCAGCGACACCTGGTCGAGCGGCGCGCCATTGGCATAACCAGAGATCGCATCGATCATCGGCCGCCAGGGGTCGTCGGCAGGGACGAAGGCAGAGAGCGGCCGATCGGGCCCGTCCAGCGCCGCATGAGCAGTCGTTTCGAAACAGGCATAGGCCTCGCGAAAGGCCTGTTGTTCCGCGGGTGGGTAGCCGAGGTCGCGCCATTGCACGCCCCAGTTCGGCGAGGAGCGGTCGATGCCGATGCCCTCGCGTTCGGCGATGGCCGTCCACGGGTTGCGCCGGGCCGAATGAAGCCAGCCGCAGCCGGCATCGACGATCATGCCCGGTTGCTCTCCCCTGGCGGATGTCGGGCCGCCGGTGGACAGCATTGGTGGCGTATCGGAGAACGTATCCAAACCATACCCCGGTCCTGCCCGAGGATGGGATAATGGCGGTGTGGTTATCTCGACCGCGGCGACCATGTCGCCATCTCGCGGCAGCGGGGGAGCATGGGGGAGGCGCAAGCTCAATGCCCGCCCACCCAGTCGGTCGCTCGCCTCGACCAGCAGCACATTCGCGCCCGCATCGTGCAGCCGCCGTGCCGCAGCTATGCCGGCCGCCCCGCCGCCGATGACGACGGTGCGGCCCATCTCAGGCGGCGAGCAGGCGCTTCTCGCCGGCGATACGCATCATCGCCTTTTGCAGCTTTTCGAAGGCACGCACCTCGATCTGCCGGACGCGTTCGCGGCTGACGCCATAGACCTGCGAGAGTTCCTCGAGCGTCTTGGGATCGTCGGTCAGACGGCGTTCGGTCAGGATATGCTTCTCGCGATCGTTGAGGTCGTCCATCGCCGAAACGAGCATGCCGTGGCGGACGTCCGCCTCCTGTGCCTCGGCGACGACGGTGTCCTGCAACGGCGCATCGTCCTGCAGCCAGTCCTGCCACTGGCCCTCGCCGTCCTCCCGCATCGAGACGTTGAGCGACGTGTCGCCGCCCATCGCCATGCGGCGATTCATCGACACGACATCGCTTTCGGCGACGCCAAGGTCGGTGGCGATCTTGGTGATATGTTCGGGCTTGAGGTCGCCGTCCTCGAACGCGTCGAGCTTGGACTTCATCCGGCGCAGGTTGAAGAACAGCTTCTTCTGCGCGGCGGTGGTGCCCATCTTCACCAGGCTCCACGAGCGCAGGATATATTCCTGGATCGAGGCGCGGATCCACCACATCGCATAGGTAGCGAGGCGGAAGCCGCGGTCCGGCTCGAACTTCTTGACGCCCTGCATCAGGCCGATGTTGCCTTCGGAAATCAGTTCCGACGTCGGCAGGCCGTAGCCGCGATAGCCCATCGCGATCTTCGCCACGAGACGCAGGTGCGAGGTAACGAGCTGCGCCGCCGCATCAGTGTCGCCATGTTCCTGAAAACGCTTGGCGAGCATGAATTCCTGCTCGGGCGCGAGGATGGGGAATTTCTTGATCTCGGACAGATAGCGGTTGAGGCTCTGCTCCCCGCCGAGGGCAGGAATCGTCGCGGGGACGTTGCTGCGGGCTGCCATGATCTGATCTCCCTTTCTGCGGAGGCGTCGTTCCGCACTGCGGTAACGAACGGCTCTAACCTATACGTGAAGCTCGGTGAACAGTTCCTGCATGTCGGCAGGCATATCGCTTTCGAACGCCAAAGCGGTGCTTTTCACCGGATGAATGAACCCCAGGTGCGCCGCATGCAAGGCTTGGCGGCGGAAACCGAGGGTTTCGAGAAGCGCTTTTTGAGCACCCTTTGTTCTACCATAGACCGGGTCACCCAGCAAGGCATGGCCGATCGATGCCATGTGGACGCGTACCTGATGCGTTCGTCCGGTTTCCAGCCGGCATTCGACCAGCGCGGCATCACGCAGCGTCGTCATCGTGCGGAAATGCGTCACCGCCCGTTTGCCGCCAGCCACGATCGCGATCTTCTTGCGATTGGCCGCCGAGCGAGCGAGCGGGGCATCGACCTTGCCCTCCGCCGGGCGCGGCACGCCGCCGACGATGGCACGGTAGCGGCGATCGATGCTGTGGTCGTGGAACTGGCGGGCCAGCCCTTCATGCGCGCGGTCGGTCTTGGCGGCGACCATCAGCCCCGACGTATCCTTGTCGATGCGATGGACGATCCCCGGCCGGGCGACGCCGCCGATGCCGGACAGGCTGCCGTCGCAATGGTGGAGCAGCGCGTTGACCAGCGTGCCGTCGAGGTTGCCGGCGGCAGGGTGGACGACGAGGCCGGCGGGCTTGTCGATGACGATCAGATGTTCGTCTTCATAAGCGACGACGAGCGGGATGTCCTGCGCCTCGTTATGCGGCAGCGTCGGCACCGGTACGGCGACCGCCAGCCGGTCGCCCGCGGTCGCGCGCTTGGCCGGATCGCGCACCATGATGCCGTCGCGGGTGACCGCACCGCTGGCGATCAATACCTTCAACCGTTCACGCGACAACGTCGGCACGGCATCGGCCAGCGCGCGGTCCAGCCGCCAGCCATCGGCCGTGGTGGCGATCGTCGCCTGCAAGATGGAAACCCCCCGGTCCATGTCGTAACGATGTGGGCATGACGGTGACGATTGCAAGCGAGCTGGTCGGGCAAATTCTGGAGGAAGCGGCGGCATCGCCGGCGGTGGAGATTTGCGGGTTGCTGCTGGGCGAGGGGGACAGGATCACGCGTGCCCTGCCCTGTCGCAACGTCGCCACCGATCCCGCCCGCCGGTTCGAGATCGATCCCGCCGCGCTGATCGCGGCGCATCGCGCCGCGCGGGGCGGCGGGCCGCGGATCGTCGGCCATTACCATTCCCACCCCGGCGGCGTCGCCGTGCCGTCGGCGCGCGATGCGGCGGAGGCGGCGGCGGACGGCACGCTGTGGCTGATCGCCGCCGGCGGCGTGCTGCGGGGATGGCGCGCGGTGGCGGACGGGCCGGTCGAGGGGCGGTTCGTTCGGATCGCGCTGGCGAAGTCGAACAACATGAACAAGTGGGGCACTCGTACGGAAACATGAGCGGTCGATCGTTTCCATTCTCGCGATGATCCGACGCGGTGAACAGAAACGAGCCGGGCGATAGCCCGCACCGGACGCATAGGACAGGCGTCCGACAATCCGCCAGCGATACCAACGACACGCGGGGATCGCGATCCAACAGCCGCGGCGGCTTGCCAGCGCGACTCGGGTCGGCCACAGATTGGCCGAGAGTTCAGGGGATCCCAATGTCCGTCAGTCCGGTCGATTTCGCCAGCCTGCTGTGTTCGCGGCTGTGCCATGACCTGTTGTCGCCGGTCGGCGCGCTCAACAACGGGCTGGAGCTGCTGGGCGACGAGAACGATCCCGAGATGCGGGCGCGCGTGTTCCAGTTGCTCAGCGAGAGCGCGCGGGCGTCGGCGAACAAGCTGAAGTTCTTTCGCCTCGCCTTCGGGGCGGGTGGCGGTTTCGCTGAGCGGGTCGACAGCCGCGAGGCGAAGACCGCGATCGAGGGGCTGCTGGTCGACAACAAGCGGACGACGTTCAACTGGTGGGTCGAGGGCGAGACGCTGCCGAAGACCGCGCTGAAGGTGATGCTGAACCTGACGCTGATCGCCAGCGAGGCGCTGGTGCGGGGCGGCACGCTGGATGTCGGCGGCGAGGAGAATGACGGGCATCTGGAGATCGTCGTCAAGATCGAGGGGCCACGCATCATCCTCGACCCCGAATTGCGCGAGACGCTGACCGACGGCGAGCGGGCCGACGGCGTGACGCCGCGCGCGGCCGCCGCATATCTGGTGCATACTTTGGTGGCGCAGGCGGGCGGTGCGGTGCAGGTCAACGAGCCGGCGGACAACGTCATGATCCTGGGCGCGGTGTTCAACGCGAGGTAAGGGATCCCGAGACCGTTCGCCCCCTGCCCTCACCCTTCGCCGCCTGCGGCGTCTATTCCCTCTCCCGATGGGAGCGGGAGGGAGGGGCGCAGCGGAGGAAGGGTGAGGGCAGCACGTCGGCCGAAGTTCAATCGGTCAGCATCGTGTCCAGCGCAGGCGTCAGATATTCCCGGGTCACGCCTTCGATCAGGGTCACGATCCGCCCCGCGATGCCGTGCGTCGTCGCCAGTGCCCCCCCTCCCCCGGCCCCAGCACGGTCAGAGCCGTCGCCCAGGCATCCGCCGTCAGCGCGTCGGCGTGGATGACGCTGGCGGACACGACTCCGTTCGCTACCGACCGGCCGGTGCGGGGGTCGATCGTGTGGGCGCCGCGCCGGTAGTCGCCCGAGGTCGCGACGGCGAGGCGATGGAGCGCGATCCGCAGCGGCGCGAGGTCGCTGCCGGGCGGAACCTCCAGATCGACCCACCACGGTTCGCCATCGGGGCGGATGCCGCGACCGACGAACTCGCCGCCGATCTCGGTTAGCGCATGCCTCACGCCGCATTGCGCCAGCACGTCCGCGATCGCGTCGACGGCATGCCCCTTGGCGATGCCCGACAGGTCGAGCGACAGGCCGCCGGGCTGGCGCAGGCGGCGATCGCCGGGGGTGTAGGTGAGACGCTGCCAGCCGGTGGCGGCCTTGGCCTGGGCCAGCGCAAAGTCGGTGGGTGACGTAGTGACGGGCGTGGGGCCGAAACCCCACAGCTCGACCAGCCGGCCGATCGTCGGATCGAACGCGCCGCCGGTCGCCGCGGCAATCGCCAGCCCGCCCGCGACGACATGCGCGAAATCGGGCGGCAGCGTCACCCACGCGCCCGCATCCGCGCGATTGAAGCGCGACAGCCGCGAGGTCGGCGACCAGTGGCTCATCTCGTTGACGATGCCGTCGAGGCGGGCGACGATCGCCGCCCCGACCGCGGCGACCGTCATGCCGGCGGGGAGGACGGCACGGACGTGCCAGCGCGTCCCCATCGTCTCCCCGCCGAGGTCGACGATCGCCGCGGCCGGGTCGTGCGCCGCGACCGCCGCCGGATCGATGACGGCGGGCAAGGCGATCCGCATCGCGGGCGGGCTCAGGGGGTCAGCACTTCCAGCGTGGTGACGTAGGTCATCCGGCGCTCGGTCGCGCGCGGCACGGTCGTCTTCGCATCGGTGGCGGTGGCGTTGAGCCAGTACATGCCGGCGGCCGGCCATGTCACGGTCAGCACGCCGTCCGCGCCGGTGGTGAGGTTCATCGCGCCTTCGTCGTTGCGATAGCGCTTGCCGCCGGGGATGACGGTGACCTTGAGGCCGGGGGCGGGCTTGCCGTCGATTAGGAAGCGGAACTTCGCCGCCTCTCCCGCGACCAGTTCGTCGGGGTGGGTGACGGGGGCGAATTCGAGGCCTTTGCCGCTGGTCTTCAGCACCGTGGTGGTCGGCGCGCCGGCGGTCAGGAACACCTCGTTGCGGGACGACACCTCGGTCAGCTTCACGTCGGTGGCGTTGGCAGGGATATCCGCGACGGTCAAAGGCGCAGGCTGGCCGGGACGCGGCTGGCCGCCACGACCGCCGACGCGCTTTTCGACGCCGTCCGCCTTGAAGCTGCCCATGACCGCGGACATCTGCGTCGCGACCTTCCACGTGCCGGGCTTGTCGAGTTCGACGTCGAAGACCGATCGGTAGCGGCCGGTCGCGCCGTTCTGCAACTTGCCCTCGCTGCCGTCGGGCTGCCACACCTTGATGCCATCGAGGCGCAGCGGCTGGTGATCGAAGAAGAACAGGTCGTTCGACACCGCGGCGTCGATCGTCGCCCAGCTGTCGGTGCCGGAGAAGACGGTGCCGGAGGGCAACATCCACATCCGGTGGGCGGACAGCATCGTCGGGGCCGCGACCAGGGCGGCGGCGGCCAGCAGACGGATGGGCAGGCGGATGGCGTAAGGCTTCATCGGGCGACCTTTCAGCGGGCGGAGAGCGTGATGGCGCCGAGTTCGGACTTGCCGGCGGCGCGGGCATTGGGGGCGGGCACGGTCAGCGGCAGCGTCACGAGTTCGCGGCCCCCCGTTTCACGCGCCGCCTCGACGTTCAGTACGTATTGGCCGGGCTTCAGGTCGGGCAGCTTGACGCTGTACTGGCCGGGCGCGCGGGTGGCGCCGCTGACGCCATCGGCGGGGACGGTCATCGACCGGCCGCCCTTGCGCCACCAGGAGCGCAGGTCGGCGAGGTATTTGGTGCCGGCCTCCTTGCCGGTCTTTTTCGTTTCGTACCACAAAGCGACGGTACGGGCGGCACCGCCGCCGGCCGGCTCGACCCACATGGCGACATAGGGGCGGTGATATTCGGCGACATCCTGTTTGGGGATGGTGATGGTGACGGTCGAGGCGCTCGCCGGCGCGGCGATGACGCCGCCGAGCAACGCGAAGGTGGTCGGACGCATGGTTTCCCCCTTTTAGTGGATGAAGACTAGGATCAGGACGGTCGGGATGACGACGCCGGCGGCCACGATCGGCCACGTCGTCGGGCGGTGGCGGGCGTGCAGCTGGAGCAGCAGCAGCCCGGTGAGCGTGAACAGGATGCAGGCGCCCGCGAAGATATCCAGGAACCAGCTCCACGCGCCGCCCGCATTGCGCCCTTTGTGCAGGTCGTTGAGATAGGCGATCCAGCCGCGGCTGGTGGTTTCCGAAGTGATCGCGCCGCTGGCCCGATCGATGCTGACCCAGGCATCGCCGCCCGGCCGGGGCAGCGCGACATAGACGTCGGCGTCCGACCATTCACCCGGGCGGCCGGCGGGATCGAGGCCGACGGCGCGGTCCACCGCGGCGGCGACCGGCGCGGGCAGCGGCGCATCGGTGGCGGCGGGCGTCCTCAGCGTGCGAAGCAGCGGCGGCGGCAGCGTCCCTGCCCTGTCGGTGACCACCGGGGTCGCGCCGATCGAGGCGGCATGGTTGAGCGTGATGCCGGTCGCGGCGAACAGCAGCATGCCGACCAGCGAGATCGCCGCACTCATCCAGTGCCAGCTGTGCAATTGCTTGAGCCACCAGCCGCGCCATTTGCTCTTGCGCTTGCGGACGGCGGGCTGGGGGGCGGATTCGCTGCGGGTCACCCGCATCGACTAGCCGCGGCGGGGCAACAGTTCAACTCTCTTGCGAATGATTATCATCCGCACCTGTCAGAGGTAGCGCATCCACCATGCCCCGCTCGCCTGTTTGCGCCGCGCGAACCAGCGGGTCGCGAGCCAGAGCGGCGGGGCGAGGAGCGCCGCGATCAGCCACAGCCACGCGACCGAGGGAACGTCATGCAGTTCCGCGGTCGGCACGCCCACTGCGGCGGCCGCGGCAATGCGCACGAGGTGAAGGACGTAGAGGTGCACGACGTAGAAGAATAGCGGCGCGCTGCCGAGCACGGCGAGCCAGCGCCCTGCCCGTTCCGGCCACGCCGACAGCACCAACGCGCCGACGCCCAGCGTCAGCAGCAGGAAATCGAGCGAGGGCGGGTATTTGGTGACGTTGAGCACGCTCATCGCCGTCGCGAGCGGCGTGTCGCCGGCGTGCCAAGGGGTGGGATCGCCATAACCGTTCAGCCCGCGAACGATCGCAAAGCCGACCAATGCGGCGATGCCGCAGATGCGCAGGTTGCGGGTACGGGTGTCGGCGGACACGCTCGCCGCGAACCACGGCCCGATCGCATAGCCGAGCGCGATCGCGCCGATCCATGGCAGGACGGGGTAGGAGGTGCGCGCCCTCGCCCCCTCCCACAGGTCGATATACCCACGGTCGTGCAGGATCGCCCACAGCGTATGACCGGGCTGGCCGGGCGCGAAGGCGATCGGATCGAGCAGATTATGCCCGACGACGATGACGCCGCCGATGCCCGCGATCCACCCGCGCGGCAGGTGGACCAGCGCGGCGAGCGCGATCATCGACCAGCCGATCGCCCAGATCACCTGCAGGAACACCGTCGTCGGCGGCCATGCGAAGGTCCAGGCGAAGCCGACGACGGTCAGTTCCAGCACGATGAGGAACAGGCCGCGCTTCACCAAGAATGCGGCGGTTTCGGCGGCAGGACGCCTTGCGCCGTACAGCCAGGCGGCAAGGCCGGTCAGCGCGACGAAGACCGGTGCGCACAGATGCGCCGCCAGCCGGGTGAAGAACAGGCCGGGCGACGTCGCGGCAAGGTCCATCGGGTCGGCGACCTGATGGCCGTAGAAGAAGGTCTCGCGCGCGTGGTCGACCAGCATCAACAGCATGACGAGGCCGCGCAGGCCATCGATCGCGCCGATGCGGGCATTGGCGGCCATGGTCGGTGCAGCTGGGCTCGCGCCCACGATCGATGCGGGCGGGCTCGCGTTATGGGCGGGTGGAGCGATCGTGTCGGTAGCCATGACGTCGCGCTATGATATGTTATCACGTCTAGGGCAACCTCCGCCGCCAGTGATCCCGCTTGCCACCCGGGCCGGTCGGACGGTAACCGCGATATCGCCAAACGTCCCGGAGTGACCCCGATGAAGACCCGCGCTGCCGTCGCGTTCGAAGCCAAGCGCCCGCTCGAGATCGTCGAGCTCGACCTTGAGGGTCCCAAGGCCGGCGAAGTGCTGGTCGAGATCATGGCGACCGGGATCTGCCACACCGATGCCTATACGCTCGACGGATTGGACAGCGAGGGCCTGTTCCCGAGCGTGCTGGGGCATGAAGGCGCGGGCATCGTCCGCGAGATCGGCGCGGGGGTGACGAGCGTCGCGGTCGGCGACCATGTCATCCCGCTCTACACGCCCGAATGCCGCCAGTGTAAGTCGTGCCTCAGCCAGAAGACCAACCTGTGCACCGCGATCCGCGCGACGCAGGGCAAGGGCGTGATGCCCGACGGCACGACGCGCTTCAGCTACAAGGGGCAGCCGATCTTTCACTACATGGGCTGTTCGACATTCTCGAACTTCACCGTGCTGCCCGAGATCGCGGTCGCGAACATCCGCAAGGACGCGCCGTTCGACACCAGCTGCTATGTCGGCTGCGGCGTGACGACGGGCGTCGGCGCGGTCGTCAACACGGCCAAGGTGCAGGTGGGCGACACCGTCGTGGTGTTCGGGCTGGGCGGCATCGGCCTCAATGTCATCCAGGGCGCGAAGCTGGCGGGCGCGAAGATGATCGTCGGCGTCGACATCAATCCCGATCGCGAAGAATGGGGCCGCAAGTTCGGCATGACCCACTTCGCCAACCCGAAGGCGGTCGGCGATATCGTCGCGCATATCGTGGCGCTGACCGACGGCGGCGCGGACTATAGCTTCGATTGCACCGGCAACACCGACGTGATGCGCCAGGCGCTGGAATGCTGCCACCGCGGCTGGGGGACGAGCGTCGTGATCGGCGTCGCCGAAGCGGGCAAGGAGATCGCGACCCGGCCGTTCCAGCTGGTGACCGGGCGCAACTGGCGCGGCACTGCCTTCGGCGGCGCGCGCGGGCGGACCGACACGCCCAAGATCGTCGACTGGTACATGGACGGGATGATCCAGATCGATCCGATGATCACCCACCGGCTGACGCTGGACGAGATCAACACGGGTTTCGACCTGATGCACGCGGGGACGAGCATCCGGTCCGTGGTGATCTATTGATATTGCCATGCCGCGGTAACACGGCACAGACAGGTTCAATCATAACGAAGGAGAGACGGAGTGTTCAGCCACATCATGATCGGCACCGACGACATGGCCGCGTCCAAGGCGTTCTATGACGCCACGCTCGGCGCGCTCGGCGGTGCGGCCGGACGCGCCGATCCGATGGGCCGTACCGCCTATGTGCACGACGGCGGCATCCTGATCCTCACCAGGCCGATCAACGGCGAGCCGGCCTGCCATGCCAATGGCGGCACGATCGGCTTCGCCGCCGCCTCGCCCGAGGCCGCCGACGCCTGGCATGCGGCGGGCGTTGCCGCCGGCGGCACCGCGATCGAGGATGCGCCGGGCGTGCGGCAATCGCCGTTCGGGCCGCTCTACCTTGCGTATCTGCGCGATCCTGCCGGCAACAAGGTGTGCGCGATGCACCGCGTTTCCGCCTGATGACCGAACGCCGCGCGGTCCAGGTGCTGACGTTGGCGTGCCAGGACCGCGTCGGCATCGTCGCCGCGGTGTCCGGCGCGCTGGCCGCCATCGACGGCTTCATCGTCGACAGCCAGCAATATGCCGATCTGGAGACTGGGCGCTTCTTCATGCGCGTCGCCTTCGTACGCGGCGGCGGGCGCTATCCCGCCGATCGCGCGGGGATCGAAGCGGCGCTGGCGCCCGTCGCCGCCCGGTTCGCGTTCGACTGGAGCCTGCATGCCGCCGCGGATCGCCCGCGGGTGCTGATCGCGGTGTCCAGGGGCTCGCACTGCCTCAACGACCTGCTCCACCGCTGGCAGACCGGCGCGCTGCCGGTCGAGATCGTCGGCGTGCTATCCAACCACGAGAACCTGCGCCCGCTGGTGCAATGGCACGGACTGCCCTGGCATCACCTGCCGGTGACGGCGGACACGCGCGACCGGCAGGAAGCGGCGATCGTCGCGCTGATGGCGGAGGCGCGAGCGGATTACCTCGTCCTCGCGCGCTACATGCAGGTGCTGGGCCCGGGGCTGGTCGCCGCGCTGGAGGGGCGGTGCATCAACATCCACCACAGCTTCCTGCCCGGCTTCAAGGGCGCGCAACCCTATCACCGCGCGCATGCCCGCGGCGTGAAGCTGATCGGGGCGACCGCGCATTTCGTCACCTCGGACCTCGATGAAGGGCCGATCATCGAACAGGCGGTGGAGCGGGTCGATCATCGCGCCAGCGTCGACGACCTTATCCGCATCGGCCGCGACATCGAATCGCAGGTGCTCGCCCGTGCGGTCGCCTGGGTCGGCGAACGGCGGGTGTTCCTCAACGGCAACAGGACGGTGGTGTTCAGATGACGATCGAGACGGTGTCGAAGGCGCGCGCCTGTGGCGGGACGCAGGGCGTCTACACCCACGCATCGAGCGCGACGGGAACGCCGATGACCTTTTCGGTCTACGTCCCCCCGCATGACGAGGGCGAGACATTGCCGGTGGTCTGGTATCTGTCTGGCCTCACCTGCACCCACGCCAACGTCACCGACAAGGGCGACTATCGGCGCGCCTGCGCCGAGCTGGGGCTGATCCTGGTCGCGCCCGACACCTCGCCGCGCGGCGATGGCGTGGCGGACGATCCTGCGTACGACATGGGCCAGGGTGCGGGCTTCTACGTCGATGCGACGCAAGCGCCCTGGACGCCGCATTTCCGCATGTGGACCTATGTGACGGAGGAATTGCCGGCGCTGGTCGGCGCGCATTTCCCCGCCGACATGACGCGCCAGTCGATCATGGGGCATTCGATGGGGGGCCATGGCGCGCTGACCATCGGCCTGACCTTCGCCGACCGGTTCCGCGCGATGTCGGCCTTCGCACCGATCGTCGCGCCCGGACAGGTGCCGTGGGGCGAAAAGGCGTTGGGCGGCTATCTGGGCGACGACCCGGCGGCATGGCGGGCGCATGACGCGGTGGCGCTGATCGAGGATGGCGCGCGCGTGCCGGCGCTGCTGGTGGACCAAGGCGACGCGGATCAGTTCCTGGCCGATCAGCTGCAGCCGCAGCGGCTGGCCGATGCCTGCCGGGCAGCGGGGATCGACCTGACGCTGCGGCTGCAGCCGGGATACGACCATAGCTATTATTTCATCGCGACCTTCATGCCCGACCATCTGCGCTGGCATGCCGAGCGACTGCGATAGCGTTCCGACGCGCGGGGCCACCGGCCGCCGCGCGCGCAACGCCCGGCGCCCGCGATCGCAGGCGGCCGGACGAGCTGCGTGAGGATCAGGCCGGTTTCGCCAGCATCTTTTCCGCGCTGGTCTTCACGAATTCGGCGATCGGACCGGACATCATCGCCAGCATCATCGGCACCTTGACCGTGCCGTCGACGTTCGCTTCGCCGACGGTCATGTCGACCGCGACCTTCTGCCCCATCGTGACGATCGCCATTGCCAGCGTGTCGGCCCCGGTCCAGTCCGCATCGACCGTGCCGCCGCCGGGGATATGCTGCGCGAGCCGGGGCAATCCCGCATCGATGCGGCGGCGGGCCTCGTCCTTGCCGAGCGCGTGGGGGATGTCGAACGGAATGTTGGCCATGATGGTCCTTCGTTGGATGGGCGGCGCGCGCTATCGCCCGCCCCGCGCCGGCCGGGCAAGGTGAAATCCCCGCCCCCCTCTGTGCGTGCGCGCCGCCGTTGCCTTCGCGAACCTGGCGCGGGACGCGGGAGGCTCCACGGACAGGTGACGAAACCGCCGAGCCTCGCTAAGGCGCGCGCATGACCGAGATCACGCCCCAGATCGTCGCCGACCATGGCCTGTCCCCCGAGGAATATGAGCGCGTGCTGCACGCGCTGGGTCGCGAACCCAACCTTGTCGAACTCGGCATCTTTTCGGTCATGTGGTCCGAGCATTGCAGCTACAAGTCGAGCCGCATCCACCTCAAGAAGCTCCCCACCGAAGGGCCGCAGGTGATTTGCGGCCCCGGTGAGAACGCCGGCGTGATCGACATCGGCGACAACCAGGCCGCGATTTTCAAGATGGAATCGCACAACCACCCCTCGTACATCGAACCCTACCAGGGCGCGGCGACCGGCGTCGGCGGCATCCTGCGTGACGTGTTCACGATGGGCGCGCGGCCGATCGCCAACATGAACGCGTTGCGCTTCGGATCGCCGACGCACCCCAGGATGCGCCACCTGATCAGCGGCGTCGTCCATGGCATCGGCGGCTATGGCAATTGCGTTGGCGTGCCGACCGTCGGGGGCGAGGTGAACTTTCATCCCGCCTATGACGGCAACATCCTAGTCAATGCGATGACGGTCGGGATCGCCGATCAGGACAAGATTTTCTATTCCGCCGCCAGCGGCATCGGCAATCCGATCGTCTATGTCGGCAGCAAGACCGGGCGCGACGGCATCCACGGCGCGACGATGGCGAGCGCCGATTTCGGCGAGGATGCCGACGCCAAGCGCCCGACGGTGCAGGTCGGCGACCCCTTCACCGAAAAGCTGCTGATCGAGGCGTGCCTGGAACTGATGGCGACCGACGTGATCGTCGCGATCCAGGACATGGGGGCCGCCGGCCTGACGTCATCGTCGGTCGAGATGGCGTCGAAGGGCGGCGTCGGCATCGAACTGGTGATGGACGACGTTCCCCAGCGCGAAACCGGCATGACCCCGTACGAGATGATGCTCTCCGAATCGCAGGAGCGCATGCTGATGGTGCTGAAGCCCGGCCGCGAGGGCGAGGCGGAGGCGATCTTCCGCAAGTGGGAACTCGACTTCGCGGTCATCGGCCACGTTACCGATACCGAGCGGATGGTGCTGAAGTGGCGGGGCGAAATCGTCTGCGACATCCCGCTGGGGCCGCTCGCCGACGAAGCGCCGCTATACGACCGTCCGCACGTCCCGACGCCTGCGCCGGCGCCGCTGGAAAACGTGCCCGAGAGCGGCGATATCGCCAGGGACCTGCTGACGCTGATGGGGTCGCCCGATGTCGCCAGCCGCCGCTGGATCTGGGAGCAATACGACCACATGGTCGGCGCCGACACGGTGCAGGCACCGGGCGGCGACAGTGCGGTCGTCCGCGTCCACGGAACGACCAAGGCACTGGCGATCACCACCGACTGCACCCCGCGCTATTGCTTCGCCGACCCGGTCGAGGGCGGCAAGCAGGCGGTCGCCGAGGCGTGGCGCAACCTGACCGCGGTCGGCGCGACGCCGCTGGCGATCACCAACTGCCTCAACTTCGCCAATCCGCAGCGGCCCGAGATCATGGGCCAGATCGTCGGCTGCCTCGATGGCATGGCGCAGGCGTGCCGGGCATTGGACTTTCCGATCGTGTCGGGGAACGTCAGCCTGTACAACGAATCCAAGGCGACCGGCGGCGGTTCCGCGATCCTGCCAACGCCCGCGATCGGCGGTGTCGGCCTGCTCAAGGACTGGACGAAAAACGCGACGATCGCCTTCAAGGGGACGGGCGACATGATCCTCGTCGTCGGTGCGCGCGGCGGCCACCTTGGCCAGTCGCTGTACCTGCGCGAATGCCATGGCCGCGAGGAAGGCCCTCCCCCGCCGGTCGATCTCGACGCCGAGCGCAAGGCGGGCGACCTGATCCGCGCCGCGATCACCGATGGCTGGCTGTCGGCGGTGCACGACGTGTCGGATGGCGGCATCGCGGTGACGATTGCCGAAATGGCACTGGCCGGCGGCATCGGCGCGATGATCGATCGCAAGCAGCCGTTCGGCTGTGCACGGTCGTTCTTCGCCGAGGATCAGGGCGTCTATGTGGTGACGGTGCAGGACCATGCCCTGCTCGACTTCCTGGGCGCCGCCCATGCCGCGGGCGTCGAGGCGGAGCCGCTGGGTCGCACCGGTGGCAAGCGGCTGATCTTCGAACGCCCCGACCGCGACGACGTGGTGACGCTCGACGATCTGCGCACCGCGCACGAAGGCTTCTTCCCCCGGTTGATGGGGGCCGACGCCGCGCTGGCCTGACCGGCGAATCCGGATCGTCTGGCGCGCGGGATCGGGTTGCGACGAACCGTGCGCCAGCGACTGCGAATCAGTCGCATAATGACTTGCGAGCGCCTCGCATTAGCCCTATTCGGATGGGCGAAGCGAAGGAGCATCCATGGTCGTCTGCGTCTGCAATGCCATTCGGGAATCCCAGGTCCGTGCAGCGGCACGCAGCGGCTGCATGACCGCGTGTCAGGCGTATCGCTCGTTGGGATGCCAGGCGAAATGCGGGCAATGCACGGTGGTAGCGCGAGCCATTATCGATACCGAACTCGCTGCTGCCTGACGTTCGCAAGTCAATAAAACCGCAGAAATCCGCCACTTTCGGGGTTGCCGCAATAGTGGTTTGACGCCTAGACCCGCCTGGTAACGATCCGAAAGGTGTTGGAGTCATGGCGATGAAGGGCGACCCGCGGGTCATCGAATTCTTGAACGAAGCGCTCAAGAACGAACTCACTGCGATCAATCAATATTGGCTCCATTACCGGATGCTCGACCATTGGGGCGTCTACAAGCTCGCCCAATATGAGCGGATGGAATCGATCGACGAGATGAAGCACGCCGACTGGCTGTCGGAGCGCATCCTGTTCCTCGACGGACTGCCCAACTTCCAGCTGCTCGGCCGCCTGCGCATCGGCGAGACCGTCGAAGAGGTGCTGCGTTCCGATCTCGCGATGGAGCTGGAAGCCGTCGTCCAGCTGAAGGGCGCGATCGCCTATTGCGAAGAGGTGAAGGACTATATCAGCCGCGACCTGTTCGCGCGGATCCTCGCCAGCGAGGAGGAGCATGTCGATACGCTGGAACGCCAGTTCGAGATGATCGAACGGATGGGCATCCACAATTACGTGCAGCTGAATTCGATCAGCGAACATGATTCGCCCAAGTCGGGCGCTGCCCCGTACTTGAAGGGCTGACGTTATACATCGGGCGGCGGTTTGCAGACCGCCGCCCGATGATCGAAGCGTCTAGGCTTCGGAGCAGCCCATGGCCGCCCCGTCGCTCAGATCAGCGACACTTCACATTGCCGCGGTCGATCGATCGGCCCAGCACCGCGCCGCCACCCGCGCCGAGCAGCGTGCCGAGCGTACCGCCGCCGACCAGATTGCCTAGCACGCCGCCACCGAGCGCGCCGACGACCAGACCGGTGGTGCCGTCGTTACGCTTGCAATAGGCACGACCGTCCCGGCCCTTGTAGATGCGATCGTTGCGGCCCAGGCGACGCTCGCGATATTTGCCCGAGCGGTAATGCTCCGACGGTTCCCAGTTGCGGCCGTTGTCGCCCTGCCAACGATGGTCGCCCCGCTGCGCGGCGGCGGGGGTCATGGCGACGGGCGATGCCATGGCGATAGTGGCGAGTACAGCGAGCAATCCGGTCTTCATCATTGGTCCTCCTGCAGGGATGATGCAGGATAACCGCAGCCGCCACGTTTGGTTGCCGTGGCTGACCTATTTCCCCGGCGGCCGGGGTGCGGCCTTGGTCTTGACCAGCCATGGCTTGACCAGCCCGGTCGGGTGCGGCGTACCGTTCAGGCGGCGTGCGGCGACCAGCCTGATCGGCCGCAGCAGCAATTGCCCGCCCATGCCCCCGCCGGTCGGCAACGCCAGGATGCGCTTCACCACGGGCATGCCGGACACGACATGGCCGAACGCCGCATAGCCGGGATAGCTGCCCTTTGCATCCATGCTGGGCATCGCGCCCACGGTGATGAAGAAATTGCCGCCGGCGGACCCCGCCTCTGCCCGGCGCGCCATCGAGATCGTGCCGTCGACATGCCTGATCCCGGTCATCGCCGTCGTTTCGAGCGGGAATGGCGGCAGGATGCGCCGCGCGTCGGTGCGGATACCGCCCTGGATGAAGCCATAGGTCGGGGCGCTGCGATTGCGGGCGGAGCGATAGAAGCTCATCCCGTCGAAGCGCTTGTCGTCGACATAGCCCATGAAGTTGGCGACGGTCTTCGGCGCCCGTCGCGCTTCCAGCGCCAGCACGATCGGGCCGTAGGGGGTGTCGAGCCGCACGCGGACGACCGCCGGGTCGCGGGGAGCGGCGGCCGGCGCGGCGGTGGCCAGCGCTGCAATTGCGAGCAGAATCAGCGGAACACGCATCGCCAGCCTCGCTATGCGGATGTGCCGCTTCGTGCAACCGCGCCGTACCCACAGATGGTAGCGCTACGATTGCGACAAACGAATGCTGGATTGCACTTTTTGCAATTGCTTCGTTTCGTGCTGCGATGCACAACGACTGTGCCTTTCAGGCATCCTCTCCTAAAAACTTTTCGGCCGGTCTTTGACCGGCCTTTTTTTTGGCCGCGATCCGGCGTAGGGGACGGCTGTCCAGACCGCGCCGTCAACGAGATATACGGAGTGGAGCCCGCCGGTGAAACCGGCACCGGCGCGATCGGGACGCGGGGGATCGAGTCCAGCGGCGTATCGGATTCTCCCCCGCCGTTTCGTCAGACGACCGTGTCGGAGCGTCCATCATGCACATCGGCATCCTCGCGACGGGCGCGCCTCCGGGTGATCTGGCGCGGACGCATGGCCTTTATCCTGACATGGTCGCGCGACTGCTCGGACCGGATCATCGTTATTCCAGGTACGACGTTCGCGCCGGCACGTTGCCGGCGGTGGCGACGGAGTGCGACGCTTATGTCGTTACCGGGTCTGCCGCCGGCGTGAACGATGGCCTCGACTGGGTGGACGCACTTGCAGCATTCCTGCGCTCGGCGCGGGGCCATGCGCGGTTGATCGGCATCTGTTTCGGGCATCAGGCCATCGCCCACGCCTTCGGCGGCACCGTGGTCAAGGCACCGCAGGGTTGGGGTCTGGGCCTCAGCCGCTACGATCTGGCGGCACCGGTCGCAGGGCTGGCCGGCCAGGTGGTGGCGATGGCGTCGCATCAGGATCAGGTGACGCAGGCACCCGCCGGTGCGCGCGTGCTGGCATCGAACGGGTTCACGCCGTGCGCGGCGCTTGCCTATGCCGACGGTCAGGCGTTGACGCTGCAATTCCACCCCGAATTCGATGCGGATTACAGCCAAGCCCTGATCGCGGCGCATACGGCGCCCGACATCGGCGATGCGTTACGCGCCGCCGCCACCCGCTCGCTGGACGGGGCCAGCGACAATGCCGCCATCGGCGCGTGGCTTAATCGGTATCTTGAAACCGGATCGTCGGCCTGAACGGCACTGGCGCGATGTCGCACACGGCGCCGCTTCCCGACGCCGCAATCCAGCCCCGCGGTATCGCAATGCCGTAATGCTCACCCGATTCGCGGATGCCGTACCGCGCAGGACCAGCTTGATCCGGGTTCGTCATTGCGAATGGAGGCGTCATCGGCACGGCGCGCTCCGTCTCATCCGGCGGATCGCTATGCTGCCGCCCTCATTCCCGTGTGCCGGTCAGCGTTCCCACCACCTCGCCCGCAATCAATATCCGGCAGGCTTGCGCCCGAAGCCGCCGCCGCCGGCGGGACGACGCGAGACCAGCGGATTGGCCTCGCGTTCCAGCAGGTTGAGCGTTTCGAAGAACAGCGGGCGCAGGCGGACGACGTGTTCCAGTGCCTCTTCGCAGCTATCCTGCCGCTCGACGCAGTCGCGCGCGATCTCCTCGATCGTCTCCGCCAGCGCACCCAGCGGGTCGGCGCCGAACTGGCGCGATTCCCCCTTCAGCGTATGGGCGGGGATCACCATCGCCGCCGCGCTATTGCTGCGCATCGCCTGTTCGATGGCGGCGACGGACTTGACGCCATCCTCGCGGAAATAACCCAGGATGCGCACGAACCCGGCGCCGAGTTCGGCGCGCGCCTTGGCGAACGCCACCCAATCCACCAACGTGCTGCCTTCGAACGACACCGCTATCTCCCCGCGCGATGGATGCCCCACCGATGTTCGCAGGCAGGATTAGGGCAAAGCGGTAAACACGACGTTGCCGACGGGCCGCATCAGTCCTTATTATCGAAGGGATTTTTCGGCGCGCGGAAGGTGATCCGCACCGGAACGGCACCAAAGCCCAGTTCCTTGCGCATCGAATTCACCAGATAGCGTTCGTAACTTGCTGGCAATTGGTCGACGCGCGTGCCGAAGATCACGAAGCTGGGTGGCCGCGTCTTGACCTGCGTCACGTACCGCATCTTGATCCGCTTGCCGCCGGGCGCGGGCGGCGGGTTCGCCTCGATCGCGCGTTCGAACCAGCGGTTCATCTCGCCGGTGCCGACCCGCTTTGACCACGCCTCGCGCGTGTCGAAACACGCCTGGATCAGCTGGTCGATGCCCTTGCCGGTCGCCGCCGACACGGTCATCACGGTGACGCCCTTCACCTGCGACAGGCCGTCCTCCAGCGCGCGCTTGACGCCGTTGAACAACGACGAGGCGTTTTCTGCGACATCCCATTTGTTGAGCGCGATGACGAGCGCGCGGCCCTCTTCCAGCACCTTGTCGGCAATGCGCAGGTCCTGCGCCTCCAGCCCCAGCGTCGCATCGAGCAGCAGCACGACGACTTCGGCGAAATCCACCGCGTGCAGCGCATCGGCGACCGACAGCTTTTCCAGCTTGTCCTGCACCTTGGCGCGCTTGCGCATGCCGGCGGTGTCGATCAGCCGGACCGGCCGCGGTTCGCCCTTCGGGTCCTGCCACAACCAGTCGACCGCGATCGAATCGCGGGTGATTCCGGCCTCCGGGCCGGTAATCATCCGGTCCTCGCCCAGCATCCGGTTGATGAGCGTCGATTTGCCGGCATTCGGCCGGCCGACGATGGCGAGCTTCAGCGGTGCATCGGGACGATCGTCGTCCTCTTCCTCGGGCATCGCCTCCAGCGCCGCCTCGATATGCGGCAGCAGCGCCTCGAACAAATCGCCCATGCCCTCGCCATGCTCGGCGGACAATTGTACCGGATCGCCGAATCCGAGACTGAGCGATTCGAGGATACCCTGCTCGCCGGCCTTGCCCTCCGCCTTGTTGGCGGCGAGCACCACCGGGGTCGAGGACGAGCGCAGCCAGCGCGCGATTTCCTCGTCGAGCGGCACGATGCCGGCGCGCGCGTCGAACAGGAACAGCGCGACATCCGCCTGCCCGATCGCCGCCTCGGTCTGCAACCGCATGCGGCCGGGCAGCGTCTGGGCGTCGTGATCCTCGTAACCCGCGGTATCGATGATCCGAAAGTCGAGGCCGATCAGATGCGCATCGCCCTCGCGCCGGTCGCGGGTGACGCCGGGACGATCGTCGACCAGCGCCAGTTTCTTGCCGACGAGGCGGTTGAAGAGCGTCGACTTGCCGACGTTGGGACGGCCGACGATCGCGACGGTGGGAAGACGGGACATTCGCCCGCTCTTAGAAGAGGTCGCGGGATAAGGGAACCGACACCTTGGTCAGCCCCGATCCGCGTAGGGCGGGCGTCGGCGCGGCGGGCGGGAGGCAATGGTCTTGCCTGCCCCCCTCCGTCACCACCCGCCAGGCGACGCCCCCCCCTATTTCGGAGGAGGCGCCAGACTCAACGATAGGCCGAGATTTTGCCCGACTGACCCAGCGTGTACAGCGTGCCGTTGGCCACGATCGGCGGCAATGCGAATGCATCCTTGGTGTCCACCGTCGTCACGACGCTGCCATCATTCGGCGAGGCATAGACGAGCTGGCCCAGCGAATTGGTCATCACCAGCCGGTTACCCGCCAGCACCGGTCCGAACCAGGTGACCTGCGGCCCCTTGTTCTTCTTGGCGTTCTTGAAGCGCTGCAATTGCGCGATCCAGCGCGCCTTACCGTTCGACCGGGCGAGGCAGACGAGTCGTGCATCGTCGGTGACGACGAACAGCCATTCGCCCGCGATCCACGGCGTCGAGATGCCGGCGAAATTCTGTTCCCACAACCGCTGGCCGGTGGCGAGGTCGAGGCTGACCATGCGCCCGCCCTGCCCCACTGCAAAGACGCGGCCGTTGTCGATCACCGGTGCCGCATCGATGTCCGACAGGCTCGACACCGACGTGGTGATCGAGGTGCGCGACAGGGCATCGCCCCACAGGACGCGGCCGTTTTCGTAGCGATAGGCGTTCAGCTCGCCGCTCGAAAAGCCGGCGACCACCGTGCCCTGGCTTGCCGCAGGCGCCGCGACGCCGAACACGCCCTGCGTTTCGAGCGTGCCGGACTGCGCCCACTGCACCTTGCCGTCGCTCTGATCGAGCGCGAAGATCTGGTTGTCCTGGCTTTCGACATAGACCGACCCGTTGGCGACGGTCGGCGCGCCGCGTAGCGGACCACCCGGCTTGCCGCGCCAGACTTCCTTGCCGTCCGCGGCATTGAACGCGACCACGTCGCCGACGCCATCGGTGGCGAAGACGCGCCCGCCCTCATAGCTGACGCCGCCGCCGAAGCGGGCCGGCCGGTTCTGGTCGCCGGTGCTGACCGGTGCCTCCCACAGTTTCGCGCCGGTGTCGGCGGCAAAGGCGTGGAGCACGGCCTGGACGTCGACGACGAACAGCTTGTTCTCCGCCACGACGGGGGCGGCACCGAGCCGTTCGCGCGCCGAACCGCCGTTGATCGATGCCTGCCATGCGCGCGACGGTGCGTCGGCGAGCGTCAGCTGCCCCATCGACTTGGCCGCATTGCCGCCCGGCTGGGTCCAGCTATCATTTGGGGCGGCCGCGGGCAGCGTCACCTGGATGTCGGCGATCGTCTTGTCCGCTTCGATCGCGCTCTCCGACGCCAGGATCGGCACGCGTTCGCCGACCGTCGGCGTCTTCTTGGGGCCACCGCCCTTGAACACGCCGCAGGCGGACAGCGCCATCAGCGCGGCGATCGCCACGCTGGCCCGGTAGGTGGTCGTCCGCTGGCGGGCCCGATGCTCGATCATTGCGCAGGTGCTTCCTTGGATTGTGCGGCGTGGACGCTGGCGGGGGTGACGACGCGTACGTCGGCCGCGGCGTTCGCATTCACGTCGGCGCCCATCGCGCCGGCCATCTGAACGCTGCGTTGACGGATCGATTCGGGAACCGTTTCGTCCTTGGCCATCTGGCCGAACATCTGTCCGGCCAGGTCCTTGCGGCCGCTGTTCAGATAGGCGAGCGCGACCAGTTCGCCGGCGCTGCCGAAATAGGGATTGCCGGTGACCGCCAGCGGACGCAGCCGTTCGATGACGACCTGCGGCTTCAGCGTGTCATATTCCGCGACCGTCTGGCGGATCAACGCCAGGTCGCGGAACGGCTGCGCGATGCCGCTGTCGGCCGCGATGGCGCCGAACTTGGCGGCAGCGGCCTTGTCCTGCTTCTTGCTGAGCAGGATGTCGGCCTCGGTCATCATCGCCAGCGCCTTGTAGCCGTCCCGACCCGATGCGGCGATCGGCGCCAGCGCCTTGGCGGCCTGATCGGGCTGGCTGTTGCCCAGCGCGTCATAGGCCGCCTGGAGCTGCTCGCCCTGCACGCCGGCGGCCTCCTTCTGGCGGTGCTGCCAATACAGCACCCCGGCAAAGGCGACGAGCGCCAGAACGATCGCGGCGATCGTCCAGCGGCCATAGCGTTCCCAGAACGTCATCAGCTGGTCGCGGCGCATCTCGTCGTCGACCTCGCGCAGGAACGCTTCGTTGTTTTGCGGCGTAAGGGCCAAGGAGGGCTCCGGACAAAGAGACAGAGGAAAGGGGAACGGCGCGCATCCTTAGCGGTCACGGCCGGGAAACAAAAGGTGGCGTAACGACCGGTCGGGATCAGCCCCTGGACGGGTAGATCTGCTCGGGTCCCGGAAAGCTCCGCGCCCGGACCTCAGCGGCATAGGTTTCGGCTGCGGCGGAAATGCGGCCGGCCATATCGTCGTAGCGCTTCACGAAGCGCGCGGTGCGTTCGAACAGGCCCAGCATGTCCTCCGCCACCAGCACCTGTCCATCGCAGCGCGCCGAGGCGCCGATGCCGATCGTCGGGCAGGCGACGGTATCGGTGATGCGGATCGCGATCGGCTCCATCACCCCCTCGATCACCACCGCAAACGCGCCCGCGTCGGCGACGGCGGTGGCATCGGCGACGATCTTCGCCGCCTCCGCCTCGTCCTTGCCGCGCGCGCCATAGCCGCCAAGGACGTTCACCGCCTGCGGCGTCAGGCCGACATGCCCCATCACCGGAATGCCGCGTTCGCTAAGGAAGCGGACCGTCGGTGCCATCGCCTCCCCGCCCTCCAGCTTCACCGCCGCCGCGCCGGTCTGCTTCAGCAGATAGGCCGCGCTCTCGAACGCCTGCTGAGGAGATCCTTCGTAGCTGCCGAACGGCATGTCGATGACCACCACCGCGTGGAAGCTGCCGCGCACCACCGCCGCGCCGTGCGCCGCCATCATCTCCAGCGTCACCGGCACCGTCGACGGCAGGCCATAGATGACCTGCCCCAGGCTGTCCCCGACCAGCAGCATGTCGCAATGCGGATCGAGCAGCTGCGCAGTGCGCACCGTATAGGCGGTGAGCATCACCAGCGGTTCGCCCCCCTTGCGACGGCGGATCGCCGGTACCGTCAACCGCTTCAGCGGCGCGGGTGTCGGCGTGGCGCGGCTGGTCGCGGTATCGATCGTATAGGTGGTGGACATGGCGCGACCTTAATCGGGTGCGCCCGGTCGATCCAGCCCCGGCGGAGGACCGATCCACCGCCATCGCCACGAACCGGATCGGAGCGTGGGCCAACCCCATCGCGCCACGCCGGCCATCGCCTGCATTCCCGCGCGGCGATGGCGGCCGGGGACGGATCCGCCCCAGCTCACTTCTTTCTGGGCAGCACCGCCAGCGTCCAGTCCTTGTCCGGCACCAGATACTTCGCCGCCGTCGCCTGCAGCACCGCGGGCGTCACGTCACCGAAGTCGCGACCGATGCGGCGGGTCGCCTCCAGCCGGCGATCGTCAAAGGCGCCGCCCGACAGTTCGCGCAGCCAGAACAGGCTGCTGGTCGAGGCCCGGGCATAGACCTGCTGCAACGGCCCCTTCACCCGGGCGAGTTCGTCGTCGCTGACCGGGTTCTTCGCCAGGTCCGCCGCGATCTCACGCGACAGGCGGAAGAACAGGCCGACGTTGGCGGGCGCCACCTGGCTTACCGCCATCAGCCGCCCGCCACCGGGCAGCCCCTTGGGCCAGTTGCTGGCGACGCCGGGGCTGTAGCTGGCGCCCGCCGCCTGCCGCATCCGCTCGAACAGCCGATCGCTGAACACCTGCGCCAGCACGTCGAGCCGGCGCGCCTCGGCGATGTCGGTCAGGCCCGCGCCGATCGGCCAGGCGATGACCGCGCTCGCCTGGTTGTCGGGGCCGTTGTGGTAGCGCAGCACCGGCGTGGCATTGTGGGCGGGAAAGCGCACAGGCGGCGGTGCGGCGGTCGGCGCGGTGCGGGCGGGGATCGCCCCCAGGCTCTTGGCCACCGCGGCCACCGCCTCGTCCGCCTTCACGTCGCCGAACACGTCGACCTCGATCGGCCCGCTGGCGAGCAGCGGCGCCCAGAACGCCTCGAAGCTTTTCGGCGTCAGCGCGTCGACCGCCTTGGCGTCGGGCGTCGCCCAGCGCGGATCGCCGGCGTGCAGCAACCCTTCCAGATCGCGCGACAACACCCCGTCCGCCGACGAATCATAGCCGGGGATCGCGGTCAGCGCCGCCGACTTCGCCCGCGCGACCGGCGCCGCGTCCCAGCGCGGATGCGCCAGCTTGGCGGCGATCAGCGTCAGCTCGTCGGCATAATCCTTGGGATTGCTCAGCGCGGCGATCGAAAAGGTATCCTCGTCGATGCCGAAATCTAGGCCGAGCTGGCGACCCGCGGTCAGCTGGTCGAGGTCGTCCTGCCCCAGATTGCCGATCCCGCTTTCCATCAGCGCAAGGTCGCCGGCCCATGCGGGGCTCGGCCGGTTTGCGGGCAAGGCGTTGTAACCGTTGCCGAAGCGTACGCGCACGAACACGCGGTTGGTGTCGTCGGGGTTCGGGAACACCAGCATCCGCACGCCGTTCGCGAACACCACCTTTTCGGCCGGCAACCCGTCGATCGGGGTGCGCGTCACCACCGTGCCGGGGGTGCCGAGCGCCGGCAGCTTGCTGAAATCGACCGCCGCCTGACTGGCGCGCTTGATCGTCAGCGCGGACACGTCCGCCTTCAGCGCGGCGGCAAGCTTTTCCGCCGTCCCCTTTTCCGCGGTGCGGGTGTTGACGAGCGCACGCGTCGCATCGCCCTGGAACAGCTTCTTCGACGAGGCGAGCACCGCGGCGGGGTTGAACATCCCCTTCTGCTTGGCGTCGGTCAGGATCGCATAGCTGTTTTCGGGCGCGGTCACCGTCTCGCGGATGTCGAGCGCGCCGGCCATGTCGTCGGCCTGCTTGGCGCTCGCCTCGACCCGCGCGGTTTCGACACCGTTGCGGATCGCGACTTCGTAATCGGCATATTCACGGTCGATCTCGGCCTGCGTCGGGGCCGAATTCTGGGCGTCGGCGATCACCGCGCGCACGTCCTTCAACGCCTGTTCCCACTGGTCGCCGACCGGCAGGATCATGACCGTCGTCATGTTCGCCGATCGCGACCGGTCGTCGAGGTCGACGCCGGCCTGCACGAAGCTGGCACCGGCGCGCGCGCGCCGTTCCAGCCGCCGGCTGATGACCTTGGCCGCGATCGTGTCGACCATCCGCTTCTGGTTGAAGATCCTGGTGTCGTCATTGTACTGCCACGGCCGCAGCACGCCCATCATGACGAGCGGCGGCAGGCCCGGTTCGACCAGCGTCGCCGACGTCGGCTGCGAGGGGTCGGGCTTGCCGAAATCAAGCGCCGGGCTGGCGGGGCCATTCCCCTTCCAGTCAGCGAAATGCGTCGTGACCATCTGGCCGAGCGTCGCTGCATCCATATCGCCCGAAATGATGACGACCGCGTTTTCCGGGCGATACCAGCGATCGTGGAACGCCTTGATGCTGGCGCCGTTCGCCGCCTCCAGCGTCTCGACGGTGCCGATCGGCGAGCGGTTGGCGAGTGGCTGGCCGGCGAAGAACAGGCCGTTCATCGCATCCTGCAGCTTGACCTGCGGGCCGGGCTGCTCGCGCCGCTCGGCGAGCACGATCGGACGTTCGCTCGACACGGCGGCATCGGTCAGCGCCGGCGCGGCCATCATTCCCGACAGGATCTTCAGGCTTTCATCGACCGTCTGGTTGGTCGCCGACGGCAGGTCGAGCTTGTACAGCGTCTGCGTCGGCGTGGTCGATGCGTTGCTGTCCGACCCGAAGGTCGCGCCGAACCGCTGCCACACCCGCTTCGCCTCGCCGTCGGGGACGTATTTCGATCCGCGGAACGACAGATGCTCGATGAAATGCGCATAGCCGCGCTCGCTGTCCTTTTCGTTCAGCGAGCCTGCATCGATGCGGACGCGGATCGACACCTGCCCCGGCGGCACGCCGTTCTTGCGCACCGCATAGCGCAGGCCGTTGGGCAGCGTGCCGAACACCCACGCCGGGTCGTGCGGCAGGTCGCTGCCCTTGTACAGCCAGGCGGTGGGGTCGACCTTGACCGCGGCAGCGGCAGCGGCAGCGGCGACCGGCGCCGGCGCCTTGGTCTGGGCGGTGACCGTCGATGCGAGAGCGAGGACGAGAACGGGCGCGAATGCGCGGGGGAAGAACGCCATAGGCCGCTCATGTAGCGCCTGCCGCCCGCTGCCGCCAGCGTGACCGTATCGCCCTCGTTTCGGTCATCATTTCGCCCCAGCAGGGGTCTAGCGCCAACCGTGGGACGACAGTCGGCGCATCCAACCCCCGCCGACTCGATGATGGTGCTCGCGATGACGGTGGCAAGGAAGCAGGCGGAGGCCGCAATGTGGCGGCAATCGGGCGAAGCGACGGCGATGCCGGAGCTGACGCTGGTGCCCGGCGCGCCCGAACCCGATGTCGCGATGCAGGCCGAACCCGGTCGGCCGTTCATCATCCGCATCGGCAAGCACCTACGCGGGGTGTTCGACCGGCTGATCGGTGCATCCTCGCTGGTCGCCACCGATCCGGTGCTCGACGTCCGCGATTTCGGCTGGACCGCATCGCTGCGCGATCACTGGCAGGACATTCGCGATGAAGCGATCGCGGTCAGCCAGACCGGCGCTGCGCCCAGCCTCGCCACGATCTCGCCCGACCATCGCTCGATCGCGCGGATCGGCAAATGGCGCTCGTTCTTCCTTTGGGGTTACGGCTATCCGATCGACGAGAACCTGGCGCGCTGTCCGAAGACGCAGGCGCTGGTCGAGCGCATCCCCGGCCTCAACAGCGCCTTCTTCTCCATCCTCGCGCCCGGCACCCACATTCCGGCGCACCGCGGGGTGACGAAGGGGCTCATCACCTGCCACCTCGGCCTGATCGTGCCGCGCGACGGCGACGTGCGCATGCGCGTCGCCGACCGGGTCGTCCGCTGGGCGGAGGGCGAGACGTTGGTGTTCGACGATACCTACGATCACGAGGTGTGGAACGACACCGGCGGCACCCGCGTGGTGCTGCTGGTCCAGTTCGAACGGCCGTTGCGCAATCCGGGCAAATGGTTCGCCGACCTGTTCCTCGGCTTCGTCCGCCGCTCCGCCTTCGTGCAGGAGGCGCGCCAGAATATCGCCAGCTGGAATGCGGCGGTGAAGGCGCTGGAGGCCTGACGTGCTCCCCCGGGTCCGGTGGGGATTGGGGGATGGAAACAAACCCTTTCCCCCACTGCGCTTGATCGCCCGCCCGACACGGTCCACATGGCAGCCATGCTGATCGAGACCGAAACCACCCCCAATCCGGCGACGCTGAAGTTCCTGCCGGGCCGTATCGTCATGGATGCGGGCACGCGCGACTTCGCCACGCCTGAGGAAGCGGACGCCAGCCCGCTCGCCGAGATGCTGTTCGCGCTCGGCGACGTCACCGGCGTGTTCTTCGGCCGCGACTTCGTGTCCGTCACCGCCGCCCCCGGCGTCGAATGGCACAGCCTGAAACCCGACGTGCTCGCCATCCTGCTCGATCATTTCGCCGCCAACATGCCGCTGTTCCGGCAGGGCAGCGCCGGCTTCAGCGTGCCGGGCGCGGACGAACCGATCGCCACGGACGATCCCGCCGATGCCGAAATCGTCGCGCAGATCCGTGAACTGATCGACACCCGCATCCGCCCCGCGGTCGCCAACGACGGCGGTGACATCGTCTACCGGGGCTTCGACAAGGGCAAGGTGTTCCTGGCGATGCAGGGTGCCTGCGCCGGCTGCCCCTCGTCCAGTGCGACGCTGAAGAACGGCATCGAGCAGCTGCTGAAATATTACGTCCCCGAAGTCACCGAAGTGAGGGCGGTCTGATGTCGCAGATCCTGTCCGACGACGCGCTCGACGCGATCTTCCGCAAGGCGCGCAGCTACAATGCCTACACCGACGAACCGGTCAGCGAGGATCAGCTGCACGCGATCTGGGAATTGATGAAATGGGGGCCGACCTCGGCCAACCAGCTGCCCGCACGCCTCGTCTGGTGCGCCAGCGACGAGGCGAAGGACAAGCTCGCCGCGTGCACCTCGCAGCAGAACCAGCCGAAGATCCGCAACGCGCCGGTCAGCGTCATCATCGCGATGGACGTGGAATTCCACGATCATCTGCCCGAACTGTTCCCGCACACCGATGCCAAGGCATGGTTCGACGGCAATACCGAATTGCGCGAGGCATCGGCGTTTCGCAATTCGACGCTGCAGGGCGCCTATTTCATCATGGCGGCGCGCGCATTGGGGCTCGATACCGGCCCGATGTCCGGGTTCGATCAGGGCGCCGTCGACAAGGCGTTCTTCGCCCACCAGCCCGGGGTGCGCACCAATTTCATCTCTACGCTCGGCCACGGCGATCCCGCGAGCATCTTCGACCGCTTGCCCCGTCCCGCCTTCGCAAAGTTCAACACCATCGCGTAGACGCGCTTCACTGTCGAACCACGCACGCCCTCCCCCGGCGTAGGCCGGAATCGTGTCCATGGATCGCGTAAGACGGCACATCCGGCGGGCGGCGTATCCGGGACGGTCGTCACCGTCCGACCGCATCTCGCCCGCTTGTGTCCCCCCGCCGCCTGTCGCAAAGCGGGCGCCAGACGAGCCCATGACCGACACACCTCCCCCCCCTCGCCCGCCATTCGCACTCTGGTCATCGACACCGCCACCGCCGCCTGCTCGATCGCGCTGATCGAGGGCGGCGCGATCCTCGCCGCCGCGCATCGCGAGGTTGGACGGGGCCATGCCGAACAATTGCTGCCGATGATCGCCGAACTGCCCGATGGCGGCCGCGCTGCGCATATCCTGGTCGACGTCGGCCCGGGCAGCTTCACCGGCCTGCGCGTCGGGATCGCCGCCGCGCGGGGCCTCGCGTTGGGCTGGGGGGCGGACGTCCACGGGTATTCCAGCCTGTCGCTGATCGCCGCCGCCGCCTTTGCCGCCGGGCAAGTGCATGACATTGCAGTCATGTTGGAAGGAGGGCATGGTGAGGTGTTCATGCAAGCCTTCGCCCCCGGCCCCATGCCCCTCGACGCCCTCGCCTCGCGCACCCCCGACGCGGCGATCGACGCACTCGCCGGCCGCCACCCGGTCGGCAACGGCGTGCGCTGGCTGCAGCAGGTCGCCCCGGATCTGGTCGGCACCCCGGCGCTGCCCAATGCGGCCGATGCGCTGCTGTTGCCGATCCCGCTCGCCACGCTGCCGCCGCGCCCGCTCTACGGCCGCGCGCCCGATGCCAAGCTTCCCGGCGGCAAGCTCCCCGCCGCCGGCACGGTCGCCTGATGCCCACCCGTCAGGTCGTGCTGCGCACCGGCGACGCGCGCGACGTCGCCATCGTCGATACGCTGATGAGCGCCAGCTTCGATGCCGCCTATGGCGAGGCGTGGACACGCAACCAGTGCCTTGGCGTGCTCGCCATGCCCGGCGTCCGCCTGACGCTCGCGACGGTGGACGATCGCCCGGCCGGTTTCGCGATGGTGCGCAGCGTCGCCGACGAGGCCGAATTGCTGCTGCTCGCCGTCGATCCCGCCTGTCGCCGCCGCGGCATCGCCACCGCCCTGCTGCGCGCCGTCATCGCCGAGGCGCAGGCGGGCGGCATCGCCGACCTGCATCTCGAGGTGCGCGCCGGCAACGAGGCGGTGAAGCTGTACGCCGCGCAGGGCTTCGCCAAGGTCGGGGAGCGCCGCGGTTACTATCGCGGCAAGACCGGACAGGTCTTCGACGCCCACACCTACCGCCGCGCCGTATAGGCGAAACCGCCGTCGGTTCAGGCCCCTGCACCCCACCGTCATTCCCGCGCAGGCGGGAATCCAGACGCGCAGCGCTTCTGGTTGAAGGCACTTCGCGACCCCACCCGCGCGACACCGACGGGATGTGGTACCCGCCCAGGGATCACCTCACCGCAACCCGATCTTGTTGCGAGTCGGTTTCGCTTTTCGCAACAAGCCCGCTGCACTACATGGTGTTCATGCCTCGCAAGATCGACCTCGAAGCCCTCTGCAACCAGAAGGGTCTCCGCATCACCGAACAGCGCCGCGTCATCGCCCGCGTCCTGTCCGAAGCCGAAGACCATCCGGACGTCGAAAAGGTGTACGAACGCGCCTCGGCGATCGATCCCGGCATCTCGATCGCGACCGTCTATCGCACCGTCCGCCTGTTCGAAGAGGCGGGCATCCTCGATCGGCACGATTTCGGCGATGGCCGCGCCCGCTACGAACCCTCGCCCGAGGCGCATCACGATCACCTGATCGATGTCGAGACCGGGCGCGTGATCGAGTTCGTCGATCCGGAACTCGAGCAGCTGCAAAAGGCGATTGCGGAAAAGCTCGGCTTCCGCCTCGTCGATCACCGCATGGAATTGTACGGCGTCAGCCTCGACCGCAAGCCGTGATGCCGATCGCGGCCCGGCCCGCGACGATGCTCGCTTGACCGGCAACCTGCGCCTCGGCCTGCGACTGGCCGCGTTGGCATCGGCGCTGATGGGTGCGCTCCTGATCCACGGGCTGTGGCGGCTGTTCCGCATTCCGTCGCCATGGCCGCGGCGGTTCCTGGGGCTGGTCGCGCGCATTGTCGGCGCGCGGGTGCGGGTGATCGGCACACCGCTGCGCCGCGATGTTGTGCTCCTCGCCAATCACCTCAGCTGGATCGATATCCTCGCGATCGCCGGCGCGACCGGCAGCGCGTTCGTCGCCAAGGGCGAACTACGGGGCGTGCCGCTGGTCGGCTGGCTCTGCACGCTCAACCACACGCTGTTCGTCTCCCGCGAAGACCGCTTGCAGGTGACGGCGCAGATCGCGCGGCTGCGCGATGCCATCGGTGGTGGCCGACCCGTCACCATCTTTCCGGAGGGAACGACGGGCGACGGGCGGACGCTGCTGCCGTTCAAGGCCGCGCTGCTCGCCGCGCTGGATCCGCCGCCGCCGGGGGTGCGCGTCCAGCCGGTACGGATCGACTATGGGGCGGCGACCGCCGATCTCGCCTGGGTCGGTGAAGAACCGGGCCAGCACCATGCCCTGCGCGTCCTGCGGCGGCGCGGCACCTTCCCGGTAACGCTGCACCTGCTCGCGCCCTTCGATCCTGTCGAAACCGGCAACCGCAAGGCCATTGCCGCGGCGGCACGATCCGCGATCGTGGCTGCCGCCTGATCGCCGGCCGTCAGCGCATGCCGGCGCCAAAGGTGTAGGACAGCGCCAGCCCGCCCGACAGCTGGTTGCGCGATCCGAACGCACGCACGACCGGCGACCGGCCCGGATCGTCGACCAGCCGATCGTATTTGGCATAGCCCGACACGCCCCAATGCGTGGTCAGCTGGCGCAGCGCCCCCGCCGTTGCGCCGACCGCCTGCACGCCGCCATCCGCCCTGAACGCCGGCAGGCCGGCGCGCACCGCATCGGCGGCCGCAACCCCGAAATAGGCGCGATTGTAGCGGCTGCCCGACAACGTCAGCCGCGGTCCGATCGAAAACAGCCAGCGATCCGCATCGCGTGCGACGTAATCGGCGCCGACCATGCCGATCAGCCCCTTGTGGCCACCGATCCCCTGCCGCGCCTCCACCCGCACGCGCAGCGCGTCGGTCAGCGCATATTGCGCGAAGCCGCCGACCTCGACCGTGAAGCCCACCGACGGCAGCGCGCCACCGACATCGCGGCTGCGACGCCGCCCCTCGAAGCCGATCGATGGCCCGAACTGGAACCGGTTGTCGCGCAGCACCGGAAAGCCCGCGCTCTCGTCCGGCGCCTCGAATGCGAACGGCGTGTCCCCGCGCGTGCGAGACACATCCACGAACGGGCGCAGGCTTACCGAATCCGATCCGGGGTAACTCGGCACCAATTGCGGGCCCAGGCCGA
The DNA here is from genome assembly GCF_010450875.1 of Sphingomonas insulae. NCBI lineage: Bacteria > Pseudomonadati > Pseudomonadota > Alphaproteobacteria > Sphingomonadales > Sphingomonadaceae > Sphingomonas > Sphingomonas insulae. Next base: position 2,028,517 of record NZ_CP048422.1, on the reverse strand, counting down.
TGCGCGTGCGGCGCGGCGCATCCGGCGCCGCCTCCTGCGCATGGACGGGAACGACACCGAGGCCGGCGGACGCCAGCAGGGCAAGGGCGATGTGGCGAATGCTCTCCATGACCACGAGCCTACAGCTTTCCCACGCTTTGGCGAGAGGGCTGCATTGAGGCTGTGGCACGGGGCTGGCCGCATAGCTGGGCCACGGCGCTGCGGTCCGCTTCAATCCCGCCGCCGCGCGACCGGTTTGGGCAACGGTCCGGTCACCGGGTCGAGCGTGTCGATGCGGCGCTTGACGCAGCCAAGCACCGCATCCGTCGTATCCTCGCCTTCGCGCACGCAGGCCCGCACCATCGCGCAACCGACCCGGTCCAGCCTGGGGTCGCCGCTCGAAATATCGGCGTGGCACCAGCGGAACGCCTTGCCGCTGCTGGCATAATGCAGCCGGATGCGGCGCAGCTTGCGGGCGATCACGACGATATCCTCGGGCTCCCCAGGCGTCTCCGCCACGCTGGCGCGCAATGGCGTCGTTGCCGGCGCGCCCTCGGCCACATCGGGATGCCCCGGCGTACCGGGCAACGGGCCGTCGACCAGCGCATCGTCCGCCGTCGCCTCTGACCGTTCCGGTCGCGCGGCCGTGGCCGACGGCGGCGCGACCGCGATTGGCGCCGCCACGGCCGTGACCGGCGCCGGCGCCGACGCCCGTTGGCAATCACCCATGCGGCGGGCCGATACCCGCCACCGACTTTTCGGCGCGGCATATCCGGGGCTGCCGACACGAAGCGTATAGTCCGCGGTCAGGCTGGTCGCCGCGATCGCAGCCCGCATCCGCGTCTCGGCGACCAGCCCGGTGACGACCCCCGCATCGCCTTCCGCCTGCGCGGCAAGCGCACAGCGACGACTGCCGTTCACCCGATCGCGCGTGATCGTCAGCCCCATGCGCGAACACAGCCCACCCTCGTCCGATACGGCGCGGGCGCCGATCAGTTGTTCCAGGATCGCGGGCGTATTGCCGTCGCCGATGCAAAGGCTCCAGTCCTGCGGGCCCCGGCCGCGGTGACCGTGCGATCCGGCCACGGGGTCCACCGATACCGCTCCGGCATGAAAGCTCCACAGTCCCGCCTCCATGCGCGGCGGTCCGGCCTTGACGATGATGTCCTGCCCGGTCGTTGGCCCCGCCTGCGCCGCCAGCACCATCGCGACCGCCGCCGCCGCCCCGCCGCCAACCGATCCCCGCACCATCGCCCGTCCCTCTCCCGACCGGCAATCTTCCACGGATCGGCACGCAGGGCCAGACGCGTCGCGCCGCCGCCGTTACCCGGCAGGGCTGGCGACGCCATCGTGCATCCTGTATGCGCCCGCGCATGACCTCCGCCGATCCCAAGACCAGCCCGAAAACCTTCCACGTCAAATCGTTCGGCTGCCAGATGAACGTCTATGACGGCGAACGCATGGCCGAACTGATGGCGGCGGACGGCATGACCGCCACCGACGATCCCGGTGCCGCCGACCTCGTCGTGCTCAACACCTGCCACATCCGCGAACGGGCCACCGAAAAGGTCTATTCGGACATCGGCCGGCTGCGCAAGGATGCCCGCCTGGCGGATCGCCCCGCACCGATGATCGCGGTCGCCGGCTGCGTCGCGCAGGCGGAGGGCGACGAGATCGTCCGCCGCGCCAAGGTCGACGTCGTCGTCGGCCCGCAGGCCTATCACAACCTCCCCGGCCTCGTGGCACGGGCGGCGTCCGGCACCGCCAGCCTCGACACCGACATGCCGTTGCTGTCGAAATTCGCCAGCCTGCCCGCCCGCCGCAAGGTGTCGCCCTCCGCCTTCCTCACCGTGCAGGAAGGGTGCGACAAATTCTGCACCTATTGCGTCGTTCCCTACACCCGCGGGCGGAGGTCAGCCGCCCGTTCGCCGGCATCGTCGACGAGGCGCACGCTCTGGTCGATGCCGGCGCGCGCGAAATCACGCTGCTCGGCCAGAACGTCAATGCCTGGGCGGACGGCGACAAGGGTCTCCACGACCTGATCCGTACGCTGGATCGGATCCCGGGCCTGACCCGCATCCGCTACACCACCAGCCATCCCAACGACATGACGCAGGGCCTGATCGACGCGCATCGCGACGTCGAGAGCCTGATGCCATTCCTCCATCTGCCGGTGCAGGCCGGCAGCGACCGGGTGTTGAAGGCGATGAACCGCTCGCACACCCGCGACAGCTATCTCCGGCTGCTCGACCGCGTCCGCGCGGTACGTCCGGATATCGCCGTGTCGGGCGACTTCATCGTCGGCTTCCCCGGCGAAACCGACGCCGAATTCGCCGAGACGATCGCGTTGGTCGATGCCGTCGGTTACGCACAGGCCTATTCGTTCAAATACAGCCCGCGCCCCGGCACCCCCGCCGCCGACATGGCCGGCGCGATCCCCGATGCGGTGATGGACGAACGGCTCCAGCGGCTGCAGGCGGCGCTGGGTCGCGATCAGCAGGCGTTCAACCAGGCCAGCGTCGGCCGCACGTGCGACGTGCTGATCGAGCGCCGCGGCAAGCTGCCCGGCCAGATGCTCGGCAAGTCGCCCTGGCTGCAATCGGTGCATCTGATGACCGATGCCGCGATCGGCGACATGGTGACCGTCGACCTGCTCTCGGCCGGCCCGGTGTCGATGGCCGGCGCCGAACGGGTTCGCGCCGCCGCCTGACCGGCGCCGATCCGCAGCCGTCGTTTTGCGGCTTTCCTTTCACCGGTCCGCATCCCACATTCGTCTCATGCCCTATCGGCACGAAAGGACCGCATGAGTCGCAAGCCCGTCCCCGCCCGCTCCGGTGAACGCAGCCGGGCAGAGGTGTTGTTCGACAAGCCGCAACTGCTCGCCACGCTGTTCGGCCAATACGACCAGAATCTGGTGGCGCTCGAAAATCGTCTCGGCGTCTATATCACCGCGCGCGGCAACCGCGTCGGGCTGGAAGGCACCGCCGAAAACGTCGCCCTGGCCCGCGACGTGTTGCAGGACCTCTATCACCGGATGCAGCGCGGCGAGGAGGTGGACACCGGCCTCGTCGATGCCGCCATCGCGATGGCATCCGAACCGACGCTGGCGGGGATCGTCAGCGCCGAACGCGGCGGCATCCCCTCGGTGATGATCCGTACCCGCAAGAAGACGATCGTGCCGCGCACGCCTGCGCAGGCGCATTACATGCGCGAACTGGCGACCAACGACATGATCTTCGCGCTCGGGCCGGCGGGTACGGGCAAGACCTATATCGCGGTCGCGCAGGCGGTGTCGCAGCTGATCACCGGCAGCGTGCAGCGACTGATCCTGTCGCGCCCGGCGGTGGAGGCGGGCGAGAAGCTCGGCTTTCTGCCCGGCGACATGAAGGACAAGGTCGATCCATACCTGCGCCCGCTCTACGATGCGCTGCACGACTGCCTGCCCGCCGAACAGGTCGAGCGCCGCATCACGTCGGGCGAGATCGAGATCGCGCCGATCGCCTTCATGCGCGGCCGGACGCTGGCGGATGCCTTCGTCATCCTCGACGAGGCGCAGAACACCACCCCGGCGCAGATGAAGATGTTCCTCACCCGCTTCGGACAGAACAGCCGGATGGTGATCTGCGGCGATCCCAACCAGACCGATCTGCCCGGCGGCGTCGGCGCATCGGGGCTGGCGGATGCCACCGTCCGGCTGGAAGGCGTCGAGGGCATCTCGATGACCCGCTTCACCGCCGCCGACGTCGTCCGCCACCCGATTGTCGGGCGCATCGTCGAGGCGTATGAGGGGCCGAACGCTTGACGGCGCAGGAGGCGAGGCTCGCCCTCGACGGCTTCGTCCAGACCGCGGGCCTGCGTATGGTCCCGATCGGGAGAACGAAGCGCAGGCGCGCGGTCGATGCGCACGCGCGCTCCGGCAAGGGCTATCACCCCGCGCGCCTCAACTTGGGTGATTGCTTCGCATACGCCTGCGCCAGGACCCATCACGCCCGCCTGCTGTATCAAGGCGACGATTTCTCGCAGACGGACCTTGCATGATCCACATCGAACTCACCCGCGAAGACCCGTGGCCCGCCGTTACGGACTGGGACGCTCTCGCCGCCCGCGCCGCCCGCGCGGCGATCGAGCGCACGCCGCACGGCGATCTCATCGCCACCGCCGCCACGGTCGAGATCAGCATCCGCCTCACCAGCGACGACGAGGTCCATCAGCTCAACGCGCAATATCGGCACAAGGACAAGCCGACCAACGTCCTGTCCTTCCCGATGGTGCAGCCCGACCTGATCGACACCGTCAGCCAGAACAGCGACGATGGCGAGTTGCTGCTCGGCGACATCGTCATGGCGCATGGCGTGTGCGAGCGGGAGGCGATGGAAAAGGGCGTCACCGTCGCCGAACATGCCACGCACCTGCTGGTGCACGGCACGCTCCATCTGCTAGGCTATGACCACATGGGGGACGAGGAAGCCGAAGGCATGGAGGAGATCGAGCGGCAGGCGCTCGCCAGCCTCGGCATCGCGGACCCCTATCCTGTACGAGAGGACTGACACGGCCGCCATGGCAGACGACCGAAGTAGCGCCGGCAACGGCGACTCCAGCGAATCCAACATCTGGCGGGGGCTGAAGCATCTGATCTTCGGCGGCGCCCCGGAAGAATCCCTCCGCGACCAGCTGGAGGAGGCGATCGACCGGCACGAGGACGATCCCGCGCCCGATGCCAAGGGCGATCTGACCCCGCTCGAACGGCAGATGGTGCGCAACCTGCTGCACTTCGGCGAACGCGACGCCGGCGACGTCGGCGTGCCCCGCGCCGACATCATCGCGATCGAGGAAGGCACGACCTTCGCCCATCTCGTCCAGATCTTCGCGGAGGCCGGTCACAGCCGCCTGCCCGTCTATCGCGGCGCGCTCGATACGATCATCGGCATGGTCCACATCAAGGACGTGTTCAACATCCTTGCGACGGGCGCCGACCATCCGGCGGACCTGTCGGGGCTCATCCGCGACCCGCTCTACGTCCCCATGTCGCGCGGCGCGCTGGACCTGCTCGCCGACATGCGCGCAAGCCACGTCCATCTCGCGGTGGTGCTCGACGAATATTCGGGGACCGAAGGGCTGGTCACGATCGAGGACCTGATCGAAGAGATCGTCGGCGAGATCGAGGACGAACATGACGAGGCGCCCGAGGCGCTGCTGGTCCCGATCGACGGCGGCGCATGGGAAGCGGACGCCCGCGCCGAGCTGGAGGATGCCGCCGAGCTGATTGATCCGCAGCTGGGCGAAACGGAACACGACGTCGACACGCTCGGCGGTCTCGCTGCGGTCCTCGCCGGCCATGTTCCCGCGCGCGGCGAATGCGTCGACCACCCGAGCGGCTGGAAGCTGGAAGTGCTCGATTCCGACGAACGCCGCATCCACCGCCTTCGCCTCCACCCGCCGGTCGCCCGCGAAGTCGAGGACGCCTGAGCGCCCGGACACTCACCCTCACCCTTCCGGCGCTACGCGCCTCCCTCCCTCTCCCATCGGGAGAGGGAGGAGATGGCGAAGCCGGCGACAGGGTGAGGGTGAGAGCGATGCCCCGGCCATTCATCGCACCCTCGCCTCTGATCGCCCCATCCGATCACCACGTTCGCGATTTCGTGTTTCTTCGATCACAGTCGCTGCGTTAGCATCCTCGCAACATACCGCCCGCGATGCCGGGCGATGCGAGGAGAGAGCGACATGGACGCGATTACCCAAGGCAGCCCGATCAACGATCCCAAGAAGCAGCCAGCCGCGATGCGCCGGCTGCTTGGCCAGACCGCGAGGGACTGGTGGCCCGAATCGCTGTCGATCGACATCCTTCACCAGAAGGGCGTCAGCGGCAATCCGATGGGCGACGACTTCGACTATCGCTCCGAATTCCTCAGCCTCGACTATGACCAGCTGAAGGCTGACCTGACCGCGCTGATGACCGACAGCCAACCGTGGTGGCCGGCCGATTACGGGCATTACGGCCCCTTCTTCATCCGCATGGCGTGGCATTCGGCGGGCACCTATCGCACCGGCGACGGCCGCGGCGGATCGTCGGCGGGGCAGCAGCGCTTCGCCCCGCTGAACAGCTGGCCCGACAACGGCAACCTCGACAAGGCGCGTCGCCTGCTCTGGCCGATCAAGCAGAAGTACGGACGCCAGCTCAGCTGGGCCGACCTGTTCATCCTGGCGGGCAACGTCGCGATCGAATCGATGGGCGGCCCCACCTTCGGCTTCTCCGGCGGCCGCGAGGACGTCTTCGAACCCGAGAAGGACGTGTACTGGGGTACCGAGGAGGAATGGCTCGGCCAGACCCGCATCGACGAGGAAGCCGGCCTCGCCCTCGAAAGCCCGCTTGCCGCGATCCAGCACGGCCTCATCTACGTCAATCCCGAAGGGCCGGGCGGTTGCCCGATGCCACAGGGTTCGGCGCGCGACATGCGCGAAACCTTCGCGCGCATGGGCATGAACGACGAGGAAACCGTCGCGCTCACCGCCGGCGGCCATACCTTCGGCAAGGCGCATGGCGCCGGCGACCCGAGCCTCGTCGGCAAGGAGCCCGAGGGGTCGGACATCGCCAGCCAGGGCCTGGGCTGGGCATCGACGCATGAAAGCGGCATGGGCGATCACACGATCACCAGCGGGATCGAGGGCGCCTGGACCCCGACGCCGACGACGTGGGACATGACCTATTTCGACATGCTGTTCGACCATGAGTACGAACTGACCAAGAGCCCCGCCGGCGCCCATCAGTGGCAGCCGGTCGGCAGCCCCGAGGACACGCTCGCCCCCGCCGCGCACACCGCCGGCAAGCGCGTGCCGACGATGATGACGACCGCAGACATGGCGTTGAAGGTCGACCCGGCCTACAATGCGATCTGCCAGAAATTCCGCGCCGACCCGGCCTATTTCGCCGACACCTGGGCGCGCGCCTGGTACAAGCTGACCCACCGCGACATGGGGCCGAAGATCCGCCTGATCGGCCCGGAAGTGCCGGAGGAAGAGCTGATCTGGCAGGACCCGATCCCGCTCGCCGACTATCCGCAGGTCGATGCGTCCGACATCGCCGCACTGAAGACGGCGATCGGTCAATCGGCCCTGTCGATCGAGGATCTCGTCACCACCGCCTGGGCCTCGGCCTCGACGTGGCGCGGCTCGGACCATCGCGGCGGTGCCAACGGTGCGCGCATCCGCCTCGCCCCGCAAAAGGACTGGGAGGTCAATCAGCCCGAACAGCTCGCCCGCGTGCTGGCGGTCTATGAAGGCATCAAGGCCGATTTCGACGACGCCCAACAGCAGGACGGGGGCGGAAAGAAGGTGTCGCTCGCCGACCTGATCGTGCTCGGCGGTTCGGTCGGGATCGAAGCGGCGGCAAAGGCCGGCGGCCATCCGATCGAGGTGCCGTTCACCCCGGGCCGTACCGATGCCAGCGACGAACGGACCGAAACCGAAAGCTTCGACGTGCTCGAACCCAGGGCCGACGGGTTCCGCAACTATCTGCAGGTCAATTTCAACGTCCCGACCGAGGAACTGCTGGTCGATCGCGCCCAGCTGCTCGGCCTCTCGGCACCCGACATGACGGTGCTGGTCGGCGGCCTGCGCGTCCTCGGCGCGAACCATGCGAAAGCCAAGCAGCACGGCGTCTTCACCGACCGCTCGGGCCAGCTGACCAACGACTTCTTCGTGAACCTCCTCGACATGGGGACCGCGTGGAAGCAGGTGAGCGACGAGAGTGATGAGGAATTCGTCGGCACCGATCGTCACACGCACGAACACAAATGGACCGCCTCGCGCACCGATCTGGTGTTCGGCTCCAACTCGCAGCTGCGCGCCATCGCCGAGGTCTATGCCTGCGACGACGCGCACGCCATGTTCGTCAGGCACTTCGTCAAGGCCTGGACGAAGGTGATGAACGCCGACCGCTACGACCTGCTGGTCGGCAGCCCGGCCTGACCGCCAAGTCGGTGAGGTGGCCGACCGGCCGCCTCACCGACCTGATATGGCAGGCGAGTGAAACCGTCACGGTCCCGACCGAAGTCTGGACCGGTTCGCTGCGCCCGCAATGACGAAACACTTCCACTCCCCCCTCTCCCCCCTATCGTACGCTTATGCTTAAGCACGTCCTGCGCCTTGCCGCGCTCATCGTCGTCGTCGCCATTGGCGTCGTCGTCTATCTCGCCTGGCCCGACACCGCGCAGGTGCCGTTCGACCGCATCACCGGCAAACGCCCGCAGATCACCGAGGCGCGCATCCAGACGCTGCCGACGGTCAAGGTCGCCGACGTCGTCGGCTGGCAGGGCGACCAGACGCCCGTCGCCGCCGCCGGTCTGACGGTGAAGGCGTTCGCCCGGAACCTCGACCATCCCCGCTGGCTCTACCGCCTGCCCAATGGCGACGTGCTGGTCGCCGAAACCAATTCGCCGCCACGCAGCGGCGGCGGCATCCAGGGCTGGGTGATGGGCAAGCTGCTGGGCAAGGCCGGCGCCGGCGTGCCCTCGGCGAACCGCATCACCCTGCTGCGCGACAGCGACGGGGACGGCGTCGCCGATCAGCGCCACGTGTTCATGACCGGCCTCAACTCGCCGACCGGCATGGCGCTGCTCGATGGCCAGCTCTACATCGCCAACACCGATGCCGTGGTCCGGGTGCCGTACACCGACGGGGCGACGCAGATCGCCGCCAGGCCAGAATTGGTCGTCAAGCTGAACGGCGGCGGCAACCATTGGGCGCGCACGCTCATCGCCGCGCCGGACGGGCGTACGCTGTTCGTCGGTGTCGGGTCATCCTCGAACATCGCCGAAAACGGCCTCGACGCCGAAAAATTCCGCGCCAACATCCTGCAGGTCTATCCGCAGCAAAAGACCTTCCGCATCTATGCCTCGGGCCTGCGCAATCCACAGGGTATGGCGATCAGTCCCTTCAACCAGCAGCTGTGGACCGTCGTCAACGAACGCGACATGCTGGGATCGGATCTCGCGCCCGACTATCTCACCCAGGTCGAACTCGGCGACCAGTTCGGCTGGCCTTGGTTCTACTGGGGTGGCTATCCCGACACCCGCGTCGATCCGCAGCGCCCGGACTTGCAGCAATATTCGAAGCGCCCCGATTACGCGCTCGGACCGCACGTCGCCGCGCTCGGGCTGACCTTCGCCGGCGACGTCAGGCTCGGCGGGCAGTTCGCGCAGGGCGCGTTCATCGGCGAACACGGCTCATGGAACCGCAAGCCGGTGTCGGGCTACAAGGTCGTCTTCGTCCCCTTCGCCGCCCGCGGCTTCCCGGCCGACGGCGCCAAGCCGGTCGACGTCCTGTCCGGCTTCCTCGACAAGGACGGCAAGGCCCATGGCCGCCCGGTCGGCGTCACCGCCGATCGCACCGGTGCGCTGCTGGTCGCCGACGACGTCGGCAACACCATCTGGCGCGTCGCCCCGGCGAAATGACACGAAAAACCCCTCCTCGATCGAGGAGGGGTTTTGCCAGGACCGTGGGTCCACTGCGGCTCGGGCCGCCCCGGTCTACGCCCGCTCAAGCTTCCGCCCGAACAGCGCCGCCACGGAGCCCACGGCGGCGCGCATCTGGACCGGCCGTCACACCATCCGCAGCCGCAGCGGCGTCCGCTCCACGTTCCCCGACAACACCTTGCGCCCGAACACGCGGGTCATCGCCGCCGCCGCATCGCCATTCATCAACACGACGCGCGTGCCGCCGGACGCCAGCGATTCGATCGCGCTGATCGGCGCCTTGTGCTTCAGGCACAGGGCCTCGACATCGGACTTGGTGGCATTGACGTTGATGGCGCGCGACATGCGGGTCTCCCAATCGGAAAGCGGGAGCGCATAGTATCTCTCAGTCGGACCATGCTCGAATGGGGCAGTCCGATGGATCCCAAATGGCCCTTCCGCCGGCGGTACGCAACCCTTGGGGGCCCGCGGCGCTGCCAAAAGCCCGGCGGCCTTGCCGAATGCGCCGCCTTGCCCCATATGGACCGTGCTAGAGTCGCACATCGACGGTCTACGGTGCTTTGCGGCTCCCTCTTCCTTCCTTCCCTGCTTCGCGCGCAATTCGCGCTTCGGTAATCGTACCGCCGCGCGGCTAGAGTAGAAAGGATCCTGCCATGAGCAGCATCACCGGCACCGTAAAGTTCTTCAACGCCGACAAGGGCTATGGCTTCGTCGCTCCCGACACGGGCGGCGCCGATGCGTTCGTCCACATCACGGCGGTCGAGCGCGCCGGCATGGCGACGCTGAACCAGAACCAGCGGATCAGCTACGATCTGGAGCAGGACCGTCGGGGCAAGACCTCGGCCGTCAACCTTCAGCCGGTCGACTGATGTGCGTGGCGGGGACGATCGCGTCCCCGCCGCCCATTGACGATGCATGCCCGATCAGGGCGTGGTGCGATCCTCGAACTTGATCGCCGTACCGGTGGCGTTGGTCTTTCCCCAGCTGACCGCCGTCACATGCGAATTGCCGTAGCGCGCATTGATGACCGCATCCGCGCCCATCTTGTCGGCTCGCTCCCATAATTCCCGGAATACCTTGGCCTTTGACGCGGCCTTGCTGAACACCGTCGCCTTGCGCACCCCCGCCGTCACCTCGCCGATCGTGCGATACGGCCGATCGGTGATGTCGCCTGCGAACACCGGTACGCCCACCGCCTCGTTGACGACGACATAGGCACGCTTGTCCTTGGCCACCGCCCCGCCGGTGCCCCCAGCCAGCAATACCGCCGCAGCGACCGTCCCCATGATCCGCATCCGCATCCTCCCCTTGCCCGCTTCGTGCGCGCCGGATCGAAACGGCATACACGCTCCCGACGCCGTCAAGCCGGAGCAGCCAAGTGTACGGGTTCAGGGAAAATGTATGATGAGGAGACGCCACACCACAGTCTCGCGCCATCGGTGACGGAAGAGCGCCACCGCTGCGCTTCCGTAAAGACCTTCCACGCAAGGAACGGCACGGCGCCAACCGCAACCAACCGCCTGGGCGCCGTCATATCAGGAAAAAATACCCGCACCCGGGGCGTATCGAACCGCTCTCGGGCGGTCGCTTCGGAACCGGATGGTGGAGCCGAGGGGGATCGAACCCCTGACCTCTGCAATGCCATTGCAGCGCTCTCCCAGCTGAGCTACGGCCCCATCCGTTCCGGGAGGCGCCCCACTAGCGGGGGCGCCCAGGCATGGCAAGCGATGAAATCCGCCTGCCATGCATTTATCCACAGATTTAGACGATCAATGCTCGTCTTCGTCGTTGGGCGCTTCCACGCCCAGGTCGTCGTCGCCACCCAGGTCGACTTCGTCGTCGGCCGAGGGCTCTTCCTCTTCGCCCAATGCCTCCAGATCCTCGTCCTCACCCTCGAGGTCGCGGTCGGCTTCCTTGGTGTCGGGCTTCGCCTGCTCGAACGGCAGCGGCTGCTTGGACTTCAGGATGGGTTCGGGGTTCCACGTCGTGCCGCAGTTGATGCAGGTGACGGGATCGTCCTTTTCGAGGTCGTAGAAGCGCGTCGCGCATTTCGGGCACGTACGCTTCGTGCCCCATTCCGGCTTGATCATGCCGTGGTGTGCCTTTCGGAATTGGGTGTCGCAGGCTAAAGTCGCCCTTAGCCCGAGAGGTGGGCGGCGCCTTGCCATAGCGCAAGGTGGCTGTCAAAGCCCCCGACCCATGGCGCACCCCCTTCCCCAGGAATTGAGCATCGTCCCGCGCGGCGCGCTCACCGGCACGATCCAGGTCCCCGGCGACAAGTCGATCAGCCATCGCTCGCTCATGTTCTCCGCGCTCGCGGTCGGCACCAGCCACATCACCGGCCTGCTGGAGGGCGAGGACGTGCTCGCCACCGCCGCCGCGCTCCGCGCGATGGGTGCGACGATCGAGCGTACCGGCGGCGATGCATCCGGGGGCATCTGGCGGGTCGACGGCGTCGGCGTCGGCGGACTGCTGCAACCCGCCACCGCGCTGGAGATGGGCAACAGCGGCACCTCCACGCGGTTGCTCATGGGCCTCGTCGCCAGCCACCCGATCACCGCGACCTTCACCGGCGATGCCTCGCTGTCGGGCCGGCCGATGGGCCGCGTCATCGATCCGCTCAGCCGGATGGGCGCGGACATCACCGCCAGCCCGGGGGGCAAATTGCCGCTGATGGTGCGCGGCCTCTGCCCCGCCGTGCCGATCACCTACACGCTGCCCGTCGCCTCGGCACAGGTGAAGTCGGCGATACTGCTCGCCGGCCTCAACACCCCCGGCATCACCCGCGTGCATGAACCCGTCGCGACGCGCGACCACAGCGAGCGGATGCTGCGCGGCTTCGGCGCCGCCATAACCGTCGAGGAGACCGACGAAGGCCGCATGATCTCCATTACCGGCGAGGCCGAACTGAAGCCGCAGACGATCACCGTCCCCGGCGACCCCTCGTCCGCCGCCTTCTGGCTGGTCGCCGCCTCTATCGTCCCCGGCTCCGACATCGTCGTGCGCAACGTCGGCCTCAACGTCACCCGCGCCGGCCTGATCGCGGCGCTGCGCCTGATGGGCGCCGACATCACCGAACTCGACCCCCGCACCGTCGGCGGCGAACCCGTCGCCGACCTCCGCGTCCGCCACGCCCCCCTCACCGCGATCGACGTGCCGCCCGACCTCGCGCCGAGCATGATCGACGAATATCCCGTCCTGTTCGTCGCCGCCGCCTTCGCGAAGGGCCGCACCGTCGCCCGCGGCGCGCACGAACTGCGCGTCAAGGAATCCGACCGCATCGCCGCGATGAAGGACGCGCTCGAGGCCTGCGGCGTCCCTTGCGAGGAATATGAGGACGGCCTCGCGATCACCGGCACCGGCGGCGATGCCATCCCCGGCCCCGCCACTCCCGACATTCGCATCGCCTCGAAACTCGATCATCGCATCGCAATGAGCATGACCGTCGCTGGACTTCATGCCGCCCGGCCGATCACGATCGACGACATAGGCCCGGTGGCGACCAGCTATCCCGTGTTCTATCAATCGCTTGACGAGCTTACGGGGGCAGCATGATCATCGCCGTGGACGGCCCGGCCGCATCGGGAAAGGGCACCATCGCCAAGGCGCTCGCGCGGCATTACGGCCTGCCTCACCTCGATACCGGCCTGCTCTACCGTGCCGTCGCGCTCACCGTCCGCCGCCTCGATCTGGACCCTGCGCGGGAGGCCGATGCGGTCGCCGCCTGCGACTTCGACGATGCGCTGCTCGCCGATCCCGCCCTGCGCAGCGATGAGATCGGCCAACTCGCCTCGATCGTCTCCGCCCATCCGCTCGTCCGCGCCGCATTGCTGCAACGCCAGAAGCGCTTCGCCCGGCAGGACGGCGGCGCCGTCCTCGACGGCCGCGATATCGGCAGCGTGATCGCCCCCGACGCCGACGCCAAGCTGTTCGTCAAAGCCACCCCCCAGATCCGCGCCCAGCGCCGCCACAAGGAACTGCAGGCCCACGGTTCCCCGGTCAGCTTCGACAAGGTCCTCGCCGACATCCGCGCCCGCGACGCCCGAGACAGCGGCCGCTCCACCGCCCCGCTGGTCATGGCCCCGGACGCGGCGCTGCTCGACACCAGCTTCCTGTCGATCGAGGCGAGCGTGCAGAAAGCCGTCGCGCTGGTCGACGCGCGGCGCGCGAAGGCGGCGGAATAGACGGGGATATTCTTGGGAGGGGAGCTGCCCGTCTGCTCTGGGCCGTCCGCCTCAAGAAGCGGACCGTCCGTTCAAGCGACGTCCGATGACGAGCAACGCCACTGGTGTGATGTAAAACCACGCCGCGATTACCGCCCATAGCCCTATCCCCTCCGGCGTGCTTTTGTTACTGAACGTTGGCCAGAGAGGGACTTCCAAAAGGAAGGCACTAAGCAAGAAAATCGGGATAGCGGTTCCCAACCAAACGGCGGCAACGAGCCGGAACAGCCGCAACTTGATCTGCGAAGGCCCGTTGGTCATGTCAGCAGAATGTCTGCTTTCAGGGTAGAGGTCTACCCCTCGCTAGGTCTGCTTCTGGGCGGGACCGGAATGTCCGATGTTAGGCGCCCCCACCACCGCACATCCCAGCTGTCCTACACACCGCCAATCTGCCATCGTCCCCCCATGACGCCGCACCCTCGCCCCGCCCTTCGTCCGGCGGACCGGTGCGGGGGCGGTTTCGGGCGGGACGTAGTGTCAACTTCGGCAACTTCCGCGGCCGCCACGCCGCGAATCGCGCCTTCCCCATCACCTTGCCAAAACGCGCGTTTTCGCCTAGGCGTGCCCTGTCCCGCGAGCCATGGCTGGCGGAGGATGGCGCGACCGGCCTGCCCGCTCGCGCCCTTTTCGCATGAAGCGCATCGTATTCCTCCGTGTTGCCCGGTTCAACGGATGCCGCGACCGGCATGGGGTCGCCGCGGCGTTTTCAGCCAAGACCAGCGGATCCAACCGCTTGGCCGGAAACAGTTAAACCTGAGGACACTCTAACCCTATGGCTACCCAGCCCACTCCTACCCGCGACGATTTCGCCGCGATGCTCGATGACATGTTCGGCGGTGCCGACAGCTTCGAGGGCCGCGTGGTGCACGGCACCGTCACCGCGATCGAAAACGACATGGCCGTCATCGACGTCGGTCTGAAGTCCGAAGGCCGCGTGCCGCTGCGCGAATTCGCCGCACCGGGCCAGAAGGCCGAGCTGAACGTCGGCGACGAAGTCGAAGTCTATGTCGACCGTGTCGAAAACATGCACGGCGAAGCGATGCTCAGCCGCGACCGCGCCCGCCGCGAAGCCGCCTGGGACAAGCTCGAACTCGAATTCAGCAAGACCGCCCGCGTCGAGGGCGTCATCTTCGGCCGCGTCAAGGGCGGCTTCACCGTCGACCTGTCGGGCGCCGTCGCGTTCCTGCCGGGCAGCCAGGTCGATATCCGTCCGGTGCGTGACGTCACGCCGCTGATGGACATCCCCCAGCCGTTCCAGATCCTGAAGATGGACCGCAAGCGCGGCAACATCGTCGTCAGCCGCCGCGCCGTGCTGGAAGAGACCCGCGCCGAGCAGCGTTCGGGCCTGATCCAGAGCCTGGCCGAGGGCCAGATCATCGACGGCGTCGTCAAGAACATCACCGATTACGGTGCGTTCGTCGACCTGGGCGGCATCGATGGCCTGCTCCACGTCACCGACCTCAGCTACAAGCGTGTCAATCACCCGTCCGAGATGATCAACATCGGTGACACGGTGAAGGTGCAGATCATCCGCATCAACAAGGATACGCAGCGCATCAGCCTCGGCATGAAGCAGCTCGAGTCGGATCCGTGGGACGGCGCATCGGCCAAGTATCCGATCGGCGCCAAGCTGTCGGGCCGCGTCACGAACATCACCGAATATGGTGCGTTCGTCGAGCTGGAAGCGGGCATCGAGGGCCTCGTCCACGTGTCGGAAATGTCCTGGACCAAGAAGAACGTCCATCCGGGCAAGATCGTCAGCACGTCGCAGGAAGTCGATGTTGTGGTGCTCGAGGTCGACGAGGACAAGCGTCGCATCAGCCTCGGCCTCAAGCAGGCGCAGAACAATCCGTGGGAAGCGTTCGCCGCCGCCCA
Organism: Sphingomonas insulae; assembly: GCF_010450875.1. Lineage (NCBI taxonomy): Bacteria > Pseudomonadati > Pseudomonadota > Alphaproteobacteria > Sphingomonadales > Sphingomonadaceae > Sphingomonas > Sphingomonas insulae. The sequence continues at coordinate 2,012,970 of NZ_CP048422.1, read as the reverse complement.
TCCGATCGGTTCGACCGTCGAGGGCGAAGTCAAGAACGCGACCGAATTCGGCCTGTTCATCGGTCTGGACAACGACGTCGACGGCATGGTCCACATGTCGGACATCGCCTGGGGCGTGTCGGGTGAGGACGCCCTCAACCTGCACCGCAAGGGCGAGACGGTGCAGGCCGTCGTGCTCGACATCGACGCCGAGAAGGAGCGCATCAGCCTCGGCATGAAGCAGCTCGAGCGTGGCGGGCCTTCGGCCGGCGGCATCGCGGCGGCTGGCGACAAGCTGAACAAGAACGCGATCGTCACCGTGACCGTTCTCGAAGTCCGCGACGCGGGCCTCGAAGTGCAGCAGGGCGACGATGGCGCGACCGGCTTCATCAAGCGTACGGATCTGGGTCGCGATCGCGACGAGCAGCGTCCGGAGCGTTTCCAGGTCGGCCAGAAGTTCGACGCAATGGTGACCGGCTTCGACCGTTCGAAGAAGCCGACCTTCTCGATCAAGGCGATGCAGATCTCCGAAGAGAAGCAGGCCGTGGCCCAGTACGGTTCGTCCGACTCGGGCGCGACCCTCGGCAACATCCTGGGCGAGGCTCTCAAGGCCCGTTCGGACGCCGAGAAGAAGTAAGGGATGCCGGGGCCGTTACACCCTTGTGACGGCCCCTCATCTTTTTTGGACCAGTTACGATTCGGACCTATACTTGGTCGCGATTGATCTTTATCAAGTTCTCGTTGCATCAGCCCGGGGGAGCTTGCGATGATCCGATCTGAACTCGTTCAAAAAGTGTGCGATCTGAATCCAGGGCTGGCAGCCCATGATGTCGAGGCGATCGTCTCGACGTTCTTCGATGAGATCGCGCGTCGACTGGCGGCCAACGGCCGGGTCGAACTGCGCGGCTTCGGCGCCTTTTCCACCCGCGCGCGCGATGCACGCGTCGGCCGCAATCCACGCACCGGCGAGACGGTCGATGTCGACGCCAAGCGCGTTCCCTATTTCAAGCCGGGCAAGGAAATGCGCGCGCGCCTCAACGTCTGACCACGGATGGCGGCCATAACCGCTTGACGCCCCGCCCGGGGTGGGCTTGTCGTGCGCACGTGCGCGGACGTGGCGAAACCGGTAGACGCAGCCGACTTAAAATCGGCTTCCCCTGGAGTGCGGGTTCGAGTCCCGCCGTCCGCACCATCGCGCTGCTGCTCGGCGTCGCGCTGCCGATTCTGACCGGTTGCAACCAGCGCCCGGATTCGGGTCCGGTCGTCGTCAGCGCGATCGGTGGCGCACCCAGGCTCGCCGATCCGGCCCGCGGCCGTCCCGACACTGCGGCGCGCCTGCTGCTCGATGCCACCGCCCAGGGCCTGGTGCGCTTCGACGCCAACGGACAGATCGAACCGGGACTCGCCGAACGCTGGATCGTGATCGACGAGGGCACGAGCTACATCTTCCGGCTGCGCGAGGCTCGATGGCGCGACGGCAGCCGGGTCGAGGCGGAACAGGTCGTCGCGCAGTTGCGGCGGCAGTTGGCGGGCGGATCGCGCAACGCGCTCGCCCCCTTCCTGACCGCGATCGACGAAATCGTCACGATGACGCCGCAGGTCATCGAAGTGCGTCTGCGCCGCCCCCGTCCCGACCTGTTGAAGCTGTTCGCCCAGCCCGAACTCACCCTGTGGCGCAACGGTGCCGGTGGTACGGGGCCGCTCCGTATCGTGCAGGAGGGCAAGCGAAGCCTACTGCTGCGTCCCGCCTTCGATCCCAATCGCGCCGATCCCGAGGATCAGCGTACAACCCGCCCCGAACAGGACGTCCGGTTGATCGGGGAGCGTGCGGCGCGCGCCATCGTCCGCTTCGCCGCTCGCGATTCGGATTTCGTTGCCGGTGGCACCTTTGCCGACTGGCCGCTGGTCGCGCTGGCGTCCGTCGCTCCAGCGAACGTGCGCATCGATCCCGCCGCCGGCCTCTTCGGATTCGCCATCCTGCACCGGGACGGCTTCCTGGCAGACGCGCAGAACCGCGCGGCGATCAGCGGTGCGATCGATCGGATCGCCGTCACCAATGCGGTGATGCAGGGATGGGAGCCGGCGGAGCGCATCCTGCCGGAGACCCTGGATTCCACGGTGCCCCCGCCCTTCCAGGCTGGTCGTTGCTGACGCCCGACCAGCGCCGCGAACAGGCCAGAACCCGCGTCGCCGCTTATGGCGATCCCGTCCGCTTGCGGATCGCGCTGCCCTCCGGACCGGGCGCGACCGTCCTGTATGCGCAGGTTGCCGCCTCGCTGATGGCGGCCGGCATCACCCCACAACGCGTCGGCATGGCGGACGATGCCGACCTGCGACTGGTCGACCAAATTGCCCCCTACGACAGCGCGCGCTGGTATCTCGCGAATGCCTGCGCCGTCTGCGGTGACGAGGCCCGCGACGCGCTGATCGCCGCGCGCGACGCGCCGACACTCACCGAACGTGCACGACTGATCGCCGCCGCCGATGCCGCCCTTGCCGTCGATACCGCCTTCATCCCGATCGCGCGGCCGCTACGCTGGTCGTTGGTAGCGTTGCGACTGCGGCAATGGCGGCCGAACACCCGGGCCTGGCACCCGTTGAACCGGCTGCGCGACGACACCAGATAAAGCGCATGAACTCACGCCCCCAACCCCTGCACACCCGCCCCTTGCTCGACTCGCTGCCGATCGGGCGTGACGCCGCCTCGGTGCGCATCCGGCTGGAAGCGATGGAGCGGGTGATGGAAGGCCTGTTCACGATCCCCGGCACGAACCGCAAGGTCGGCATGGATGTGCTGCTCGATCTGGTGCCGGTCATCGGCACCACGCTCGCCGCGCTGATCGGATCGTGGCTGGTGTGGGAAGCGCGCAACCTCGGCATGTCGAAGCTGCAGATGGCGCGGATGTTCGGCAACGTCGGCATCGACTGGGCGCTCGGTCTCGTGCCGTTCGTCGGTGCGGTCCCCGATTTCTTCTTCCGCTCCAACACCCGCAATCTGCGCATCATCCGCAAGCATCTGGATCGGCATCATCCGGCGACCGCAACGATCGTCGGATAACGCCGGCCCGTTGGCGTTATCCCAGTCGTCCGCCGCGCCAGATCTTCAGGCTAGACGTGGTCGCCAGCCCTCCTTGGTGAGCGGGACAGCGACGATAGCGGAACGCCTTGTCGAGGCAGATCCAGACTTCGTCCAGCCACCCCTGACGATTGGCGGTGACCCGCATCATATCCGCGCCCAGCCCCGGATTCGATCGGGACATCGCCTCTGCAAATCCCCGGCGGTCAGCGGTGCCCGCGACAGCGCGTCCATGTCGGGATAGCGCAGCTTGCCGTACAGCCCTGTCGATCGCGCGAAGTAGGTATCGGGACGATAGCCCGCCATGCACGTGCCGTGCTTCGCCCATTCGTGCTGCAACAATTGCGCGGATGGCGTGGCGCAGATGTTGCGCTGAACGACGGCACGGGGCAGCAACGGGGTCGCCTTGCAATATTGCGGCCATTGATCCCCCATTCCGTCGGGCCACAGGCCGTGCAGCGTGAAACCGAAACGGTTGCCGCCCCTGCATTGAAACCGCGCCGAAGCGTCGCTTCCGTTATCGCGGCAATATTGCGGTGCCCAGGTGATCGCCAGCGTGTAGCTGCCGACCAGCAATCGCCGTTGCGGCTGGCGCTCGCTCGGCAAATCGGGCCGCGGGCGATCGACGCTCGCCGGCGTCGAACATTGATACGCCTGTGCCCGTGCAGCCACCGGCAAGGCAAGCGCCGCCGCGGCGGCAATGAAACGCCCGATCATACCCGCGGCGCCTCAAGGTCATCATCGCCCAGTCCTTCGCCGAACCATGCTTTGGCGTCCGCCTTGAACAGCATGACCGCTGCCGCAATGTACAGGATGTTGGCGATCAAGCCGACGATCACCTGCGCGCCAATCGGCGATCGCGCCGATGCGACCAGGAATAGCGCGGACAATACGCCGAAGGCACCGAACGCGGCGAAGACGACTTGCACCCACTTGGCGATCACACTCGGTCGACGAACGATGAAGAACCACAGCAGTACCGCGATCACCAGACCGACCACCTGCACCGCCGGCAGAAACCACGTCGCGTTCGCCAGCATCGGATTGGCAGCAAGCGCAGCTTGCGAGGCGTTCCAGTTAAGCCCGGTGTTGATGAGGCCCAGAACAATGGAGGCCCAGTAAAATTGCTCGAATCGCACGATCGATGGCGGCTTGATCATGATGCTCCCCTCTGAACAGGCTGACAGGGTAGCCTCGCTCGGGTGCTACGCAAGCCACACCGATCACTCTATCGTGAAATCCAGGCCGATATCGGCCGCCGGTGCCGATTGGGTCAGCCTGCCCACCGACACATAGCTAACGCCACTTTCGGCGATGGCACGAATCGTCTCTAGGCGAACGCCGCCCGACGCCTCGGTCGGCACGCGACCGGCAACCATGCCAACCCCCTCGCGCAGCGTCGTGGGGGCCATGTTGTCGAGAAGCAGGTGCGTGGCGCCGGCACCCAGCGCAGGTTCGATCTGGTCCAACCGATCGACCTCGACGATAATCCGCTCGATGCCCGCCGCAACCGCACGCGACACCGCCGCCGCGATGCCACCGGCCACCGCGACATGATTGTCCTTGATCATCGCCGCGTCCCAAAGGCCCATACGGTGGTTGTGCGCCCCGCCCGTCGCCGTCGCATATTTTTCCAACGCACGAAGACCGGGGATGGTCTTGCGCGTATCCAGCAGGATCGCTCCTGTCCCGGCGATCGCATCGACATAGGTTCGCGTCAGGGTCGCTATGCCGGAAAGGTGCTGGACCGTGTTGAGCGCAGACCGCTCCGCTGTCAGCATCGCACGCGCCCGGCCTCGCAATCGGAGCAGCGCCGTCCCAGCCGCCACTTGCTCACCGTCTTCCGCCAGCGGCTCAATGACGACGTCCGGATCGAGCTTGCGAAAGAACGCCGCTGCCAATCCCAGACCGGCGACGACGATGTCCTCGCGGGTGTCCATCACGCCGGTGAAGCGCGCCTCGGCAGGTATGACAGCCGCAGATGTGATGTCCCCTCCATCGCCCAAATCCTCGGCGAGTGTCGTCGAGACGAACCCATCGACATCAAAATGCGGTAGCAAAAAGCGCTTCATTTGTATACCAAACCAAGACCAGTCATTGGTGTACCTGTGGTCATGAGTACGGCGTCCAGATCAGTAGGATTGACGAAGATGGATGAACACGCGGCCGTCGCCGAACTGCATCGTCTGTTGACCACCGCCTTGGAGACCGCCGACCGGCTGGACCTGACGATGGTCGCGATCCATATCGATGAGGCGCGTAACCTGCTGGCGCAGACGGGAGCGACCGCGCCCAGTTGATTGGGCGCCTCAGTCCCCCGTCACCGCCACGGCGCGGACCGGCCCCAGATCGCCCTGTCCGACCGTCGCCGACGCCATCGCCAACATGGAATCCAGGCTCTTCTTTGCCTTGATCCGCAATGCTTCATCGATTTCGATCCGCGGCGTCAGGTCGCGAAGCGCTATGTAGAGCTTTTCCATGGTGTTGAGCGCCATATAGGGGCAGATATTGCAATTGCAGTTGCCGTCGGCACCCGGCGCACCGATGAAGCGTTTTGTCGGCATCGCCTTTTCCATCTGGTGGATGATGTGCGGTTCCGTCGCGACGATCAGCGTTTCACCCGACATCGCATTGGCGAATTCCAAGATGCCGCGCGTCGAGCCGACATAATCCGCATGATCCAGAATCACCGCCGGACATTCGGGGTGAGCCGCCACCGGTGCACCGGGATGTTGCTCCTTGAGCTTCAGCAGTTCGGTTTCGCTGAACGCCTCGTGTACGATGCACACGCCGGGCCACAGCAAGAGCTCGCGTCCTGTCTTGCGCTGCAGATATCCGCCAAGATTGCGGTCAGGGCCAAAGATGATTTTTTGGTCGCGCGGCAGCTGCGCGAGGATCGTTTCGACCGATGACGATGTGACGATCACGTCGGACAGTGCCTTCACCTCCGTCGAGCAGTTGATGTAGGTCAGCGCGATATGATCGGGATGGGCGGCGCGGAAGGCGGCAAACTGCTCCGGCGGGCAGCTGTCCTCCAGTGAGCAGCCGGCATCCATATCGGGCAGCACCACGATCTTGTCCGGGCTGAGGATTTTTGCCGTTTCCGCCATGAAGCGCACACCGCAAAAGGCGATGACATCGGCATCGGTAGCCTGCGCTTTGCGGCTGAGATCGAGGCTGTCACCGACGAAGTCGGCGAGGTCCTGCAATTCCGGCTTCTGGTAATAATGCGCCAGGATTACCGCATTACGCTCCTTGCGGAGGCGCTCGATTTCGGCGCGCAGGTCTAGCCCGGCAAAGCTGTTCGTCAGTTCCATGAGCCCTCGATAGGCGATTGTAACGCCCCGCTCAACGTGCGTTGCCCAGAACCTCTTCAAGCGAGCGACTGGCATCCCAGCGCTCGGTGGATGCGGTCGGATCGTCGGCAAAACTCACCTTGACCGTCGCGTCGATCCCGGCCGCACGAAGGGGCATCGCGAAGCTGCTTTCGACTGCACGACGCGTCGCATCCCTGGCGAGCTTCATCGGCGTCGCATCCCGCGCCTGTCGGACGAGCTCCGCCTGCCCGGCTCGGCGATTGGCCGTATCGAGCCGGCTATCGGCGTCGGTCAGCCGCGAAAGGATACCGCCGGTGCCGTATTCGCGGATCGCGGTCAGATCGACTTGGGGGCCGTCCAGTTCGATCGCCGGAAGGCGAACCGACAGCACTCGCTTGTCCGCATCCCATGCGACGTCGCGCTGCGTCAGTTTCCCGAGGTCGACCTCATAGCGGACCAGCCCCGGCATGATGAGCGTCTTCTCTGTCGACAACCCCAGTTGCGACTGGCGCGACGTACTCACCGCGACGAACCGCGCGGCGAAGGCCGACAGGCGGTTCTGTTCGCGCAATCCTTCAAGGCTCGCGCTGGCGACGGTGGTCGGATCGGGCGACAGTCGCCGTTCGACGTAACGCTGCACCCCCCACAAGCCGACGAGCACGGCAAGGCCCATCAGGATTATGACGCCTGCCGTTTTGCCAAGAAAAGACCCCATTGACGATTTTGTCGGCGGCGAGAGCGGTTGAGCTGACTCGTTCACGCGGCTTGCCCCGTCATCTGCCAAACGTCGCGCTCCTCATGGACGAGCGCCCTTCCACGTAGATCGTACAGGTGGGCGAGCACCGAGCGTTCCGCCGCCGGTATGAGGCGCGGATCGATCCCCGCATACATGCGCGTCGTCAGCAGCCCGAGCGCCATCGGCCTTTCACGTAGCAGGCGCAGTATCTGTCCTTCGCGCTGCTTGCGATGGCCCAGCATGCCGCGCACCAGCCGCTGCGGATTGTCCACCGCCTCGCCGTGACCAGGGTAATAGACGCGATCGTCGCGGCCGAGCAGCTTTTCCAGGCTCTTCATATAGTGCTCCATGTCGCCATCGGGCGGCGAGATGACGCTCGTCGCCCATCCCATCACATGGTCGCCCGAGAACAACGCTTTCGTCTCGGGCAATGCAAAGGCGAGATGATTGGACGTGTGACCCGGCGTCGCGACGGCTGCCAGCGTCCAGCCATCGCCGGAGACGCTGTCGCCATCCCGCAATACCTCGTCGGGCGCGTAGTCCGCATCGAATGCCGCATCCAAGCGCAGGCTGTCGCTGGCGACATGCTCAGCGACGGCGCCAACGATCGGCGCGCCGGTCGCGGCCGCGAGCGGCCTGCTGCCGGGACTGTGATCGCGATGGTGATGGGTGATCACGATCGCCCGCACCGGTCGACCACCAACTGCCCGAAGCAGTGCTTCGGTGTGCGCGTCATCATCCGGACCCGGATCGATGATGGCAAGATCGCGATCGCCCACGATGTGCGTCTGGGTACCGCTGCTCGTGTAGGGCGAAGGATTGTTGGCGAGCACCCGTGTGACGAGCGGCTCGAGCTGGATGGGAATGCCGGTCGGGTGCTCAGCCATTGCCAGCGATGTGGCCCGATGCGCGCGGCAGTGCAAGAGGCGACCTCCCCCGGCAGACGGCGGAGGAGGTCGGGAAACACGTCGGCAGACCCGATTTAATCCTTGTCGGGCGAAGTCATCTTGGTCCTCAGCTCGGCCAGCGCCTGATCCATTTCGGCCAATGCTTCCTTGCGATCCGCATCGTTCATGCTGCGGTTGCCGGCGATGTCGGCACGCGACGCCTGCACGCTGGCCAATGCCGTTTGCATGGCATTGCGGCGGATCTGTTCGACATTGATCGCTGCGGCGTTGCCGGCCGTAACCATGGCTTCAATGCGGTTGGCGCAGATCACGATCATGCGCTTCTCGCCCCTGGCGGCGTTGACCACGACGTCTTTTGGGCCACCGTCCTTGCCGGTGCTGCAATTCCGCTCGGTCACCTCGGGCACCATCTTCATCGACCGATCGACCATTTGCTGGATGCCCTTGTCATCGAAACTGCCATCGGGCGCCGATGTGTAAGTGCTCACATTGCCGTCCTTGCCGATCCGATTAACGACGACACGCTTGATCGGTTTGTCGGCAAGCGGTGGCTGTGGAGCCTCCGGCGGCTGCGGGACCATGACCTTGCCCGGTGCCGGCGGCGCTGTCGGAACGCTCGGTGCCTGCGGCACTGTCTGAAGGTCGACCCCCAGCGTGTTGCCCACCTTACCGCTCAGCGCGGCGGCAGCACTGGTGCCGGACGCGGTCAGGCCAAGGCCGGCAAGCACGAGCGTGGAGACGATCACCCCGCCGGTGGCAAGACGACGTCGCGAATGTTTCGAGGTGGACAACATGCGAATTCTCCCTTTCAGATCATCGACGGTATGAAGATGGCAGGCGGCGGACACGGCGCCGCCGTGCGCTGCCTTGACGATGGCGCATGCATAGGCGTGACGATCGATCGTTGATCGCCCGGCAAGCACGCGGGCGTCGTTGGCAAGTTCCTGGTCAGCCCGGAACGCCCGGAAAGCGCGCCACGCGATCGGATTGAACCAATGGACCGCCAACACCGCGAGCGCGATCCAATTGGCGATCAGATCGCCGCGCTGATGGTGTCCGATCTCATGCGCCAGCGCCAGTTCGCGCTCATCGGCGTCGTAGCGGTCCGCGAAGTCCAGCGGAAAGGCGACGTAGCGTCGCAGCACGCCGAAGGCGAGCGGCCCGGTCGCTGCGTCGCTGGCGATCACATGCACGCCCCTCACCTGCTCGATCGCCGCGGCAGATCCCAGCAGACGGCGGCAGAAGCGGGTGTGGCTGGTCAGATGCCACAAGAGAAAGCCGAGCGCACCGGCAGCCCAAAGTCCGGCGACGACCATGGCAACGGAGGGCAATGATCCGGCCCCCATGGTGGCCGTATCGGCCCGACTATCGACGACCAGAATCGTGATTGTCTCGCCGACACCCGACAACGGGGTAATGGCCGCTTGCCGCCAAGCGTCTGGCAGCGGCGGCAACGCCAAGCGCAGAGCCGGCAACGCCCACAATGCATAGGCGACCTGGGGCCCGAACGCATCGCGTACCCTGCCCCGCGCCAGCAGCACGGTTAGCATCAATACGGTGGAGGCGATCAGCGTTTCGATCAGCCACGCGGTCATTGCTTCAGATCCTTCAGCAACGCCTCGATCTCGGCGATATCCTGCGCAGTGAGTTCATCCCGTTCGGCAAGATGCGCTACCAGCGGGGTCAGCTTGCCGCCGAACAGGCGATCGATCAGCCGTTTCGATTCGCCCGATACGTAATCATCCCGCGCAACCAGGGGTCGATAGAGATAGCGGCGGCCGTCCTCCTGATGGGTGATGGCGGCCTTGGCGAGCAACCGACCAAGCAATGTCTTGACCGTGTTGGCGCTCCACCCCCGGGCTGGGTCGACCCGCTCCGCCACGTCCTGTGCGGTTAGCGGCGCCTCGTCCCACAATACCTCCATCACGGCATGTTCGGCATCACTGATACGTTCGGCCATACCTCAGCTCCTATATCGACTACGCCTGTAATCATCGTGATTACGTCCGTAGTCAATGGGGAATTGCAGCGAGGTATTATGACCACTTGGCTTATTTCGGCAGGGGCGTGAGGAACGCTGTCGGCATCGTTTACAGGTGCAACCTCGCAAAACGCGACGTTAACCGAGATGGTGGCGGAATTCCGCGATTTCGCGCATGTGGCACAAAGTCTGCAGTATGGTCAGCAGCCGAGCGTTTCGACGCTTCAGCAGGGTGGGTCTGCAGTTCCCCTTCGGTCTCGCGCAGCCCACCCGCACCCGGCCTACCCGATCGCAGCCATCCGCCGAGACGATTTAGCCTCTACCCGAGCCGCCGCACAGGCCAGGGCTTGCGGGTAAATCCCGTCGAACAACTGCTCAAACGTTCGCTGCCAGCTGAAGTGGCGTTCAACATGCGCCCGCGCAGACACACGCATCGCGGCAAGGTCGCCTTGCCATAGGTGCATGACGTTCGCGGCCATCGTTGCGACGTCATCGACAGGGCCAAGCCGCCCTATCTCCGTTGGTACGCGCGCTGGCATAGCGCCACCCGCAACGCCGACCACCGGCAACCCGGATGCCTGTGCCTCGATGATCGAGATGCCAAAGGTTTCGTCGGCCATCGCGGACACGTACAAGTCCGCCGATGCCAAAGCCTTGGCGAGACTGGAACGGTCGGTTTCAAATCCGGTGAATGCGATGGGTAGATCGGCCGCGTCGTTTTGCAAGGACGCCTTCAGCTTGCCGTCGCCGATCATCACCAATGCCGCGCCCAAATCCTGTGGCAATTGGCGCATCATCGCCACGAGCCGGTCTGCCCGCTTTTCGTTGTCGATCCGTCCGGCATAGATTAACAACGGCCCGCTGCCGGGCAGACCGATCGAACTTCGATAATTTGAATCGCGGCGCGTCGGGTGGAACAACTGCGTATCCACACCCAACGGTAGCACGTCGGTTCTCGTGATGCCGCGTCGACGCAATGTCTCGCGCGCCTCGTCACCCAGCGTGTAGACGCGATCGAACTCGCGGTAGGTGATCTCCGCGTAGCCGAGGCTCAGCCAGTAGAATAACTTGCCCATCGGTCCGAACAGCGCGCCAGCCACCCGATCGACATGCGCATTTGGGAAATCGGTACGATAGCCGGCCACCAGCGCAGTGGCAGGAAACGCACGCCGATGACGAATGGCTGTCCAGGGCAGCACCCACGGACATAGCGATTCGATGATATCGGGCTGATATTCCGCCAGCAGACGGCGAACGGCCGCTACCCGAAGGATGAAACGATAATTGGGGCTGCCACGAACCGGATCAGCCGCCACCTCGGCAAAAATATGACGGCCGTTGACCGACACCCTGTCGGCGTCACCCGGCACGATCTGCAACAGGTGATGCGGCGTGTGACCCAGCACGTAATCGCGCTTTTCACGCAAATACGTACTGATGCCACCACCGCCCGTCGTCGAATAGCTCTGCGTCAGATCACAGACCAGCAGCGGACGCCGATCGCACCCGCCGCCATGCGTCATCAGCATTGCGACGGTCTAGCTCAGCCGGCAGTCGTATCGCGCTTGAGCAGGGTCGCCAATTCACCGCTCTCGTACATTTCCATCATGATATCCGATCCGCCGACGAACTCACCATTGGCATAGAGCTGCGGGATCGTCGGCCAGTCCGAATAGGCCTTGATGCCCTGACGGATACCCTGATCCTGCAACACATCGACACTCTCATATTCGACATTGAGATGGTCGAGAATCGCCACCGCACGGCTCGAGAAGCCGCATTGCGGAAACAACGGACTGCCTTTCATGAACAGCACGACGGGATTGTTCTTCACGACGGCGTCGATCCGGGCGTTTGTATCGTCGGTCATAGTCATCTTCCTCAAGCGGCTGCGGTCTTAAGTTGCAGCGCGTGCAATTCTCCGCCCATCCGATGCCCCAGCGCCGCATAGACCGCCTGATGTTGCTTGCGGAGGGGCAGGCCGGCAAAACTGGCCGACACGACGCGTGCGGCATAATGGTCGCCATCGCCAGCGAGATCGGTGATCTGGACGTCGGCATCGGGAATCGCGGCACGGATCAGCGCGATGATATCGTCGGCAGCCATCGGCATCGCGTTTACTCCGACTGCATCAGTTGGCGCCGCGCCTCAATCGCCTTTTCGGCAAGAGCGCGGCGGACGGCGGCATCGTCGGTGTTCACACCTGCGGCGGTCAGATCGCCGAAAAGTTTCCGCACGACGTCTTCATCGCCTGCCTCTTCGAAATCGGCCTGAACCACTGCCTTCGCATAAGCATCGGTTTCCTCGGGCGTCAGTCCCATCTGTATCGCGGCCCATTGGCCGAGCAGGCGATTGCGCCGTGCCGTCACCCGAAACGCCATCTCTTCGGCCCGTGCCATGTGGTTTTCTTCGGCCTGTCCGCGATCGTCATACATCGTCATGGCCGATTTCACCCCCAGCGCTGCGTAGGCTCGTCACATAGGTGCAGGCCCCCGTCGGCGCAACGTGCTCATCCGCGGTCGACAAATACGGCATTTTCCATAATCCGGTATGTCGGAAAAGGACTTTACGGAACCTTTATATCTGTGGTGAGATAGTATCAGAGGCGCATTGAACGACGCCCGAGGAGATGGACGATGCTGAAAACCAATGCCGCCGTCGGCTTCCATGCACCACCGACCGCCGATCGCGTTCCGCCGCTGACAGGCGTCATGATCGGAACGGCCATTTCGCTGTTATTGTGGGCAATGATATTGGCGACATTTTTCGCGATGCGCTGAAGCCTAGCCTACGGTCACGACCAATTTTCCGATGGCGGCTCGCGCCGCCATCCTGGTGATAGCATCGCCTCCCCGTTCGAAAGAGAATGTCTCAGTCACATTCGGCGCGATCGATCGATCCCGCCACAGGCGGAATAACTCGTTGACGTGACTTTTGTTTGCCTCAGGGTCACGCGCCGCGAAGGCGCCCCAGAAGACGCCGCACACGTCGCAGCTTTTCAGTAGCGTGAGGTTTAGAGGCAATTTGGGTATCCCCGCAGGAAACCCTACGACCAGATAGCGCCCTTCCCATGCGATCGAGCGTAGTGCCGGCTCCGCATAGTCGCCGCCGACGGGATCGTAGATGACGTCGAAGCCGCCGCGACCGCCCGACGCCTTGAACTGCTCCGCCAGCGCCTTGGACTGGTCTTTATCGAACGGTGCGCGGCCATAGATAATCGTCTCATCGGCGCCAGCCGCCTTTGCCGCCGCCGCTTTGTCATCGGACGAGACAGCCGCGACCACATGCGCGCCGTAAGCCTTGCCGAGCTCGATTGCCGCAAGGCCGACGCCGCCGGCAGCACCTAACACCAGCAGCGATTGCCCCGCCTTCAAATGCCCGCGGTCGAGCAGGGCATGGATGGTGGTGCCATAAGTAAGGATCAGCGCCGCGCCCTCGGCAAAGCTGCGCTCCTCCGGCAGTCGGTACAGGCGCTGCGGTTCAGTCGCGATCTTCGTGGCGAGGCCGCCGTGACCGATCACGCCCATCACCCTATCGCCCACCTGCCAGTCGGTGACGCCCTCGCCCAGCGCCGCGATGATGCCGGCGATCTCGCCGCCGGGTGCAAACGGGCGTTGCGGCTTGAATTGATATTTGTCCTCGATGATCAATACATCGGGATAATTGATCGCGCAGGCCTTCACATCGATCAGGACCTGCCCCTTGACAGGTGCCGGATCGGGCAACTCGGTAAGTTCTAGTGTTTCAGGTCCGCCCGGCGTCGTTGACAGCAATGCTCGCATATCCGCTCCTGCTCCCGATCCAGGGGCGGTTCCGATCCACCGCGCCCTCGAATTTCGAAATCGCGGTATCCTTTGCCATCGTTAGCCCGATCTCGTCCAGCCCCTGCATCAGGCATTGGCGGCGGAATGCGTCGAGTTCGAAGCTGAAGCGATCCTGAAACGGGGTGGTAACGGTCATCGTTTCCAGGTCGACGGCAATCGTCTGGTCCTTGGCGACGTCGACTAGCCGGTCCACCGCCGCCTGCGGTAGTACGACGGGCACGATGCCGTTCTTGAACGCATTGCCCGAGAAAATGTCCGAAAAGCTCGGTGCGATCACCGCCCGCACGCCCATATCGGCAAGGGCCCAGGCGGCGTGTTCCCGACTGGAACCACAGCCGAAATTGTCACCGGCGATAAGGATCGGCGCACCTGCATAGCGGGGATCGTCGAAGACATTGCCCGGTTGCGCCCGCACCGTTTCGAACGCGCCACGCGACAGCCCCGTGCGCGTAATGGTTTTCAGCCAATGCGCGGGGATGATGATGTCGGTGTCGATATTCTTGGCACCCCAGGGGTATGCCGTACCGCTGACGGTCGTGACGGGCTGCATTGCGGGATCAGCGCTGCGTCTTGACCGGGTTGGCGAGCACGCGCGCACCAGCCACATACGCGGCGACGCCACTCATCATCGCGCCGGCCACCAGCAATACCAGTACCTTCTTCATAGCCTTGCTCCCATCAAGTCACGAACGTCGGCGAGCCGCCCGGTCACCGCCGCGGCCGCCGCCATCGCTGGCGACAACAGGTGTGTCCGTGCGCCAGGACCTTGTCGACCCACGAAATTCCGGTTCGACGTGGACGCGCACCGCTCCCCCGCAGGCACCTTGTCGGGGTTCATGGCAAGGCACATCGAACACCCCGGTTCACGCCATTCGAAGCCCGCCTCCACAAACACGCGGTCGAGCCCTTCGGCCTCCGCCTGCCGTTTCACGAGGCCGGAGCCGGGCACCACCATCGCCCGCACGCCATCGGCGACACGGCGGCCATCGGCGACCGCAGCCGCGGCACGCAGATCCTCGATCCGGCTGTTCGTGCAGCTGCCGATGAAGACGTGCTGGACCGCGACGTCCTGCATCGCGGTACCGGGGGTCAGCCCCATGTAATCGAGGCTGCGCTGCGCGGCGGCGCGCTTCGACGGATCGGCGAAGCTATCCGGCGTCGGCACGACGCCGGTGATCGGCACGACGTCCTCAGGGCTCGTCCCCCACGTCAAGGCCGGCGCGATGTCGGTGGCGTCGAGCGTTACGACCTTGTCGTAGGTTGCGCCCGGATCGGTGGCGAGGCTGCGCCACCATGCGACGGCAGCATCCCATGCCGCGCCTTGCGGAACCATCGGACGGCCCTTCAGATAAGCGAAGGTCAGGGCATCGGGCGCGAACAGTCCGGCACGCGCGCCGCCCTCGATCGACATGTTCGCGACGGTCATCCGCCCCTCGATCGACATGGCGCGCATGACGTCGCCGGTATATTCGATGACATGGCCGCTGCCACCTGCGGCGCCGATGCGGCCCATTATCGCCAGAATCACATCCTTCGGACTAACGCCGAAACCCAAAGTGCCGTCGACGCGCACTTCCATCGTCTTCGACTGGCTGAGCAGCAACGTCTGCGTTGCCAGCACATGCTCGACCTCGCTAGTGCCGATGCCGAACGCCAGCGCACCCAAGGCGCCGTGGGTGGAGGTATGGCTGTCACCGCAGACGAGCGTCGTGCCGGGCAGCGTGAAACCCAGTTCCGGACCGACGACGTGGACGATGCCCTGCTCCGCCGCGGTGGCGTCGATATAGTCGATACCGAATTCGCTGGTGTTGCGGCGGAGGGCGTCGAGTTGCTGCGCACTCTCCGGATCCTCGATCGGCAAGAGCCGGCCGGCAGCGTCGACCCGCGGCGTCGTCGGCAGATTATGGTCGGGGACGGCAAGCGTCAGTTCCGGCCGGCGCACCCGGCGGCCCGCGACACGCAGGCCCTCGAACGCCTGCGGGCTGGTCACTTCATGAACGAGGTGACGATCGATATAGATTAGGCAGGTGCCATCGTCGCGCCGTTCGACGACATGCGCCGCCCAGATCTTCTCATACAGGGTTTGCGGTCTGGTAGCCATGATGCGGGCGCGTTAACCGAAAGCTGCGCGAAGGTCGAGGCGGAGTGTCAGAAAATTGCCCTCGACCGCACCGCCCTTCATTTGCGGTCTTAAGACATTGTTGTTCGACGGCGCGCTGCGGAAGGCCCCCGGCAGCGTGCGCAAACACTTTGACCGCTATCCGATCCGCTGCAATGCGCCGACCTTGCCCCTAGGGCACCCAATACGCGAACAAACCCGGTTTTACCGTACGGATGAGCGCGATCGACGGCGTCGAGCGCCATCGTCGCACGTAGCAAGCCTCGCCACCACCTAGCTGGTATATCGGGCGGTGGTTTTCGCGGCAATCTCGTCAGCGGTCACGCCAGGTGCGACCTCGATCAGCTTGAACGGCGCCTGATGATCGGTACGGCGGAACACGCCGAGATCGGTGACGATCATGTCGACGACGTTCTTGCCGGTCAGCGGCAACGAGCAGGACGGAATGAACTTCGGGCTGCCGTCCTTGGCATTGTGATCCATCACGACGATGATCTGCTTGACCCCGGCGACGAGGTCCATCGCGCCGCCCATGCCCTTGATCATCTTGCCCGGGATCATCCAGTTGGCGATGTCGCCGCCCTCGCTGACTTCCATCGCGCCGAGGACGGTCAGGTCGATGTGGCCGCCGCGGATCATCGCGAAACTCTGTTCGCTGCCGAAATAGGCCGATTGCGGCAGCTCGCTGATCGTCTGCTTGCCGGCGTTGATGAGATCGGCATCGACCTCGTCGTCGTACGGAAACGGGCCGATGCCGAGCATGCCGTTTTCGGATTGCAGCGTTACCGTCATGCCCGCCGGGATGTTGTTCGCCACCAACGTCGGAATGCCGATACCGAGGTTGACGTAATAGCCGTCGCGCAATTCCTGCGCGGCGCGCGCGGCCATCTGGTTGCGGTCCCACGCCATGCTATTTCTCTCCTTGCGTGTCGGTCCAGCGTTTGCCGGTCGGGAAAACCTCGTCGAAGTTGCCCTTCAGCGCCGTGCCGTAGACGGGGTTGGGAAGGACGAACCAGCCGTTGCCCCACAGGTTCGCGACCGCACCGGTATCGGCGACGCGGCGGCGATCGGCGGCAGACGGAATGGCATTGAACAGGTCGCTGAAATCGCCGAGCTGGTCGCCGGCCATCGCCACGACGCAATATCGCGCGGCGATTGCGGTACGGCGGGCATCCTTGCCGCCGGGACCATCGCGCAGGAACAGGTCGCTGCCGAGCGTGAAGTCGCCCAGTCCCGCCGCCTTCAGGCCGGCGATCGTGCCGGCGGCATTGGCGAGGCTGCGATTGCTGTTGACGATGACCGCGATCCCCGCGGAACGGAGGGCGGCGAAGGCCTCGACGGCTCCGGGAACCGGCGCGGTCGCAGCGGCACCGGTGCGTTCCCAGCGCGCCCATTGCGCCGTATCGAAGGGCGCAGCCGGGTTGCGGGCGGCCAATGCCTCCACCCCCAGGTTGAGCACCGCGGTTTCGTCGGCATCGAATACCGCCGCACGCGGCTTTTCGGCGCAGCCGACCCATTGCGGCGCGGCGAGCGTCGCGTTCGGTGCCAACACCAGTCCATCCCCGGCCGCCTTGCGATAGCGGGCGTAGGCGACGAGCGCGCTGTAGGCCTGGCGGCTGAGTGCCGCAGCCTCGGCGGAGCCATAGAGGAACTGGAATTGCGGCGGCACCGGGCTGGCGCCTGCCGGAGCGGGCATGCTGCCATCGGGGGCGGGCAGCGCCTTCATCCCGGTGACGCGGACCACCTTGCCATCGGCGGTATAGGTCCGCCCCGGCGCGGGCAGGCGGCCGACGCGCGACGTGCGGGTCGGGCCGCAGCCGGCAAGCAAGGCCGCGCCGACCAGCAAGGCGGTCGCTTGCCGGATCACGCGCCCGCCTGCTCCGCGACCTGTCGCGGGGTGCGTTCGCGAACGGTGCGGAATTCGATCTTCTTGTCGTAGGGCGCGCCGACGATCATCCGCTTCACATAGACGCCGGGCAGATGGATGTGATCGGGGTCGAGGGCGCCGACGGGCACGACTTCCTCGACCT